>CAZDXM010000038.1:0-20862 GCA_964509535.1 uncultured Thermodesulfovibrio sp.
GTCTATAATATCACTTTTCTGCGGAATATATCTTGGAATAACCGCCCAGAAAAGAGACATTCTTCTGTATACCTTTTCATCAGGGCAGAAAGCAACAACAGGCATTGAAGGTCTGAGCTTTGAGACAAGCAAAGATGAAAATCCAGAATGAGTGAAAACAACAATAACCTTTGCTCCTATATCCTGAGCTACTTTAACAGCACCTGAAGCAATTGCCTCGGGGAAATGCTTGCTTACCTTGAAAAAGGGAATAATTCTGTCTGAAAGGTTTTTTTCTGTGAAACTTATTATTAAATCCATTGTTTTTACTGATTCTACTGGAAATTTCCCAGTAGCTGTCTCAGCAGAAAGCATAAGAGCATCTGTTCCGTCAAGAACAGCATTTGCAACATCACTTGCCTCTGCACGGGTGGGTCTTGAATGCTCTCTCATTGACTCCAGCATCTGGGTAGCTGTTATAACCAGCTTTTTTTTCTGATTGGCGATCTCTATAAGCAATTTCTGATAAACAGGAACTTCCTCCGCAGGTAACTCAACTCCGAGATCTCCTCTTGCTACCATGATACCATCTACTACATCAATAATTTCTTGAATATTTTGAAGTGCTTCCCTTTTTTCTATTTTTGCAATCAGCGGTGGAAGGACAATTTTATTTTCTTCTGCAAATTTCTTTATTGTTATAATATCCTCTGCATTCCTCACAAAAGAAACTGCAATGTAGTCCACATCAAGCTTGATTCCGAAAAGAAGATCAGATTTATCCTTTTCAGTAAAAGAGCTTATGGATGTCCTCGTATATGGAAGATTCACACCTTTACGTGATCTGAGAATTCCTCCTTCAACTATTTTCCCAATTAATTTATCCCTTCGCTTTTCTATTACCTTAATCTTTAAAATTCCATCATCTATTAAAATATCCTCCCCAGGTTGCATATCTTCAATCAAACAGGGATAAGAGATAAAAAATTTTTTTTCATTTGAAGGCTTATTCCCAGGATAAATCTCAACTATGTCTCCATCATTTAATTTAACCTCGCCTCCTTTAACATCACCTATTCTTATTTTAATTCCCTGGAGATCCTGCAAAATTGCCACAGATTTTTTTGAATTCTTAGACTCCTCACGAATTATTTTTACAACATTCTCAAACCATGCAAAGCTTCCATGAGAGAAATTAAGCCTTGCCACATCCATACCAGCCGATATCATATCACGAATTATTTCCCTTCTTTCGGATGAAGGTCCTATGGTGCAGACGATTTTAGCCTTTCTCATTTTGTAACCTTAGATATTTCCATCTCTGAAAAATTAAGACTTCTAAGCCTGATATGTTTTTCCCAGTTAGGAAGCTTTTCTTTATAATCTGTTCTGTAATGTGCTCCAACGCTGTTTTTTCTTGCTAAAGCTGATTCTGTTATAAGCAAGCCAACGATTATCATGTTTTTGAGTTCTATTGCGTACGGGTCAATGAAAAAATCTCTGCCTACTTTTTCATAAAGACTGCTAATAGTTGTCCTGGCTATACTTAAAGATTCTCCACATCTTATTACTCCAGCCTTTTCCCACATTATTTGTCTTAAATTCTCTCTCATTTTTTTGAATTCATATGAATCAACGCTGGCAAATTTTTCAATTAAAGGTATATCAGGAATAAAATTAAAGAATTCAAATCCTTCTACATACTGTAGTGCACCATATGCAACCCTGTAGCCATAAACAAGTCCTTCAAGCAGACTATTACTTGCAAGTCTATTTGCTCCGTGAACACCTGTACATGCTACTTCACCTGCTGCAAATAATCCTTCAATATTTGTTCTTCCATCAACATTAGTTTCTACACCTCCCATAATAAAATGGGCTGCGGGAGAAACAGGAATCCACTGTTTTGTAATATCAAAATCAAATCTGAGACATGTTGAATATATTGTGGGAAATCTATTTTTTAAAAAATCTTCATTTAAATGAGTTAAATCAAGATATACATGCGTTGAATGAGTTCTCACTATTTCTGAAATAATGGCTCTTGAAACCACATCTCTTGGAGCAAGATCCCCACGAGGGTGATAATCTTTCATGAAAGCATCTCCATTAATATTTCTTAATACCGCACCCTCACCCCTCATTGCCTCACTTAAAAGAAAGGCAGGAACTCCCGGAGCATAAAGAGCTGTTGGATGGAATTGAACAAACTCCATATCTTTTAAGTAAGCACCTGCACGAAAAGCCATTGCCATTCCATCCCCTGTTATCACTCTTGGATTCGTTGTTCTGGAATAAACCTGTCCTGCACCACCTGTTGCAAGAATGGTTGCCTTGGAAAAACATTTTATAATATCTTTGTCCTTTAAAAGTAATGCTCCGTAACACCTTCCTTCTTCAACAATAAGATCAACAGCCATTGTGAATGAGGCTTTTTTTACATTTTCAAGTGTTGATACCTTATTTATTAGAACCCTTTCTATTTCTCTTCCTGTTGAGTCTCCATGGGCATGAAGAATTCTTTTTCTTGAGTGAGCAGCTTCAAGAGTAAAAGCAAGGCGAGTTCCTTCTTTATCAAACTCAGCTCCCCACTGAATAAGCTCTATTATTCTTTCCGGACCTTCGCTTACAAGAATTTTCACTGCTTCCTCATTACACAGACCATCACCTGCTTTAATTGTATCTTCAAAGTGAATCCCTATTTCATCTTCGTCACTTAAAGCAACAGCAACTCCACCTTGAGCATATTCTGTACTGCTTTCGGTAGGTAAATCCTTTGTGGCTACAAGCACACTGCCTCTTTTACCAAGTTCAATAGCAGCTCTGAGCCCAGCAACACCGCTTCCAATGATGAGATAATCAGTATAAATTTTTTCAGACATGTTAATCCTCAAAAGTGATTCTTAATACTTCCTTTACAGAAGTGATTCCCTTCATGATTTTATGAATTCCGCTCTGTCTTAAAGTCAGCATTCCGAGTTTTATTGCTTCTTTTTTAATTTCCGCTGCAGTAGCACCTATTAAAATAAGTTCTCTTAATTCGTCTCTGATGGGCATTACTTCGTATAAAGCTACCCTTCCTGAATATCCTGAATTATTGCATTCAGGACATCCAAATGGACCATAAATTTTGATACTGTCTAACTTGTCCTTAGGAAATCCCATTTTGAGAAGAGCTTCCTTTGAGTACTTTTCTTCCTTTTTACAGTGCGAACAGAGTTTCCTTACAAGTCTTTGAGCTACAACAAGAATTACTGAAGAAGCTATTAAAAACGGCTCTATCCCCATATTTATAAGTCTTGTAATTGTGCTTGGTGCATCATTTGTATGAAGTGTGCTCAAAACAAGATGCCCTGTTAAAGCTGCTTTAACTGCGATTTCTGCTGTCTCAAAATCTCTTATTTCACCAACCATTATTATGTCAGGGTCCTGTCTTAAAAAAGCCCTAAGGGCTGATGCAAAGGTTAAACCAATTTCTTCCTTTACCTGCACCTGATTAATACCCTGAAAACTGTATTCAACAGGATCCTCAACTGTCATTATGTTGACTTCTGGTTTGTTGAGTCTCATCAAGGCTGAATAAAGTGTTGTTGTTTTACCCGAGCCAGTAGGTCCTGTAACAAGTATCATTCCATATGGTTTTTCAAGTGCTTCAAGGAAAAATTTTAATGAGCGGTCTTCAAAGCCGAGTTTTGTTAAATCAAGTTGAACAGCGCTCTTTTCAAGAACTCTGAGAACAATCTTTTCTCCGTAGATTGTTGGAAGTGTAGAAACTCTGAAATCCACCTCTTTCCCTGAAATTTTCAATTTTATTCTTCCATCCTGAGGCAGTCTCTTCTCTGAAATATCAAGATGTGCCATAATCTTGAATCTTGTGGTTAATGAGCCTTTTATCTGAAGCGGAAGATTCAGGCTGTTTTGAAGAAGACCATCTATTCTGTATCTTACATACAATCCTTTTTCATATGGCTCAATATGAATATCACTCGCTCTCGTTTTTATTGCATCCAGTATAATTTTATTTGCAAGCTTTATAATAGGAGCTTCTGCTCTGATGCTTTCTTCCTTGGTTTCAGTCAATTCTGGTTGAATTGTATCACCAAGAGCACTTTCTATAAGTTCAGCAACTGTCTCTGTCTTCTGAATATCACTGTCTGTTTTGAGATTGCTCAGAATTTTAGTCATTTCAGAATCTTTTATAAGGTATATTTTTAAATTGAATCCTGTTAGTAAAAATTTTACATAATCAACAACTGTGTTGAGAGGCTCAGATATAGCAACTTTTATAGTAGTGCCTGATCTTGCAAATGGAACTATCTTGTATCTCTTTATAATCTCAATAGGAATTAACTTCAAGGCAGTTGTATCAATTTCTGTGTTAGAAAGGTTGATTAATGGATATCCATATAGCTCACTTAATGCCTGAGCAAGCTGATCTTCTGTTATGTAGCCTAATTTTATAAGAGCAGCTCCGATTCTTATGCCCTCTGATTTCTGAAGTGTTATAGCATCAAAAAGCTGTTCTTCTGTAATAATGCCTTTTTTAATTAAATATTGTCCTAAATGTGTGACACCAACAATTCCCATATTTATATGCCAGTTTTAAAAAAATTTAATAATTTTTTCACTTCTTCTGTTCCTGAAATTGCCATTATATGAATACCATGAGATAGTTTTCTATCCATTATTTTGTAAATTGCCGATGTTGCAAAATCAAACCCGAATTTTTGCATATCTTTATCATCAAGCTTCTCTATCTTGTCTGTCAGCCAATGAGGAACAGTAACTCCTGGTACCTTGCTGCTGAGATATTTCAACATTCTTTTTGTTTTTATGATAACAATACCTGCAACAATTTTAACTTTAAATTTTTCTGCATACTCCACAACTCTCTCAAGCTTTTCTACCTCAAAAATCATCTGCGTATAAAAAAACTTTGCACCCATTCTGATTTTCTGCTCAAATCTCTTTAACTGTGGCTGAATAGGTTCTGCATTTGGATTTACCACAGCACCATAAAAAAAAGATGTCTTTCCATCTATTCTATTTCTATTTATATCAATCCCCTTATTCAGATTATTTACCAGCCTTATAAGTAAAGAGGAATCAATATCATAAACAGGTTTTGCTTCTTTATGGTCTCCCAGAAAAGGATGATCTCCTGTCATTAAAAGAAGATTCCTTATACCCAGAGCATGCGCTCCCAGAAGATCAGATTGAATAGCTATTCTGTTACGATCCCTGCATGTCATCTGTAGCACTGGTTCCAGTCCTCTTTCAAGAGAAATTTTACATGCTGCCATGGAACACATTCTCATTTTAGCTGATGGATTGTCTGTAAAATTCACAGCATCAACTAAATCTTTCAATTCTTCAATTTTTTGAATCATCCTATCTGTATTAGCCCCCCTCGGTGGAGTAAGTTCAACAGTGAAAACAAACTGATCATTTAACAGTTTCTTTTTAAATCCTGTCAATCCCTTTCCTCGCTGAATATCGTCTTGGAGAATTTGCTTTCAACCAGTTTTTTGGACCAGAAATCTTTTTATAAAACTTATCCGCAACCCCGTTTTTCTCTAAGATTCTGTAAGCAACAACCCATGCACATTTTGTGTCACTGTTGACTTCACAACACTCACCTTTATACCCTCCACATGGACCATTAAGCATCTGTTTTGGACAGAGTGTTACAACGCAAATTCCAGTAATTGCAAGAAGGCAGTCCCCGCAGGCACGACATCTTTCTTCAAATTCTCTGAATCTCCGCATATTCCCGATAAACAATGTGTCATTAACTGGTATCACAGGCTTTTCTTCAAAAAGCTCTGTTATTGTCTGAGTGCCAACACCACAGGAAAGAACAAGAATACATTGTGACTTCTCTATTAAATCTTTATAATGAGAAATCTCTCTCTTTGTGCCAAATATCTGGCAGCCTGCTTTGGCAATCATCCATCCAGTTACTGTCTTATTTTGAGACTGAAGCCAGTTTTTTAAGCTCTGAATTGCCTTCTCATCTCCTGTTCCGCAGACAGTTGCACACTCAGCACATCCAATTAAAAAAAAATTTCTATACTGTTTGATATATTTTTTAATTTCTCCAAAATCTTTCTGTCTGGTTATAATCATAACAGTCCCTTCTGAAGTTTAGTTGCGTGTATTGTATTTTCCATGAGCATCGCAATTGTCATCGGACCAACTCCACCAGGAACAGGTGTAATATAGGAAGCCTTTTCTTTAACCTGTTCAAAATCAACATCTCCAGTAACCTTGCCAGTATCTGTAACATTTATCCCTATGTCTATAACAACTGCTTTATCCTTTACCATCTGAGAAGTGATAAACTTTGGTTTACCTATAGCAACACATAAAATATCAGCTTCCTTTGTTATTTCTGCAAGATTTTTTGTCTTGCTGTGACAGATGGTAACAGTAGCATTTCTTTTCAAAAGAAGCAAAGAAAGAGGCTTTCCAACTATTATGCTTCTTCCTAAAACAACAGCATTTTTCCCGGCTAAATCAATTTTATATTCATCAAGAATTTTAATAATACCTTTAGGTGTGCATGGAATAAATAAAGGGCTATCAATTAGCAATCTTCCAAGACAGTATGGTGTGAAACCATCTACATCTTTTAAAGGATTTATTTTTTCAAGAATAACATTCTGGTTGAGATGCTTCGGTAAGGGAAGCTGAATCAGGATCCCATTAACAGTTACATTATTATTTAATTCTTCAATCAATCCACTTAAATATATCTCGTCGGTATTCTCAGGAAGCCTGAAAACCAGACTTTCAATGCCAAGTTCCTTACAGCTCTTTTCTTTGAAAGAGACATATTTAAGAGAAGCTTTATTTTCACCAACAACCACAACAGCAAGACATGGATTAATATTTTGAAATTTTAAGGCTTCTACTTCCCTTTTTAATTCTTCCTTAATTCTAAGAGCCACAAGTTTTCCATCAATGATCTCTGCGCTCATTTATTTATCCATTCTGTTTATCAGAGAGAGAGCTTCCTGTCTTGTTGTCTGGCTTTTTCTGAAAATACCCCTGACTGCTGAAGTGGTAGTCTTTGCTCTTAATTTTTTTATTCCTCTCATACTCATGCATAAATGTTCTGCCTCAATAACAACCATGCATCCTTTTGGCTTCAGTTTTTCCATAAGTAGATCAGCAAGTTCCTTTGTAAGCCTTTCCTGAACCTGAGGTCTTTTTGCAAGATAATCAAGTGCCCGGGGAATTTCACTCAAACCAACTATTCTGCCATCTGGAATATAAGCAATGTGAGCATATCCAAAGAATGGCAAAAGATGATGCTCACAAATCGAATAAAAAGGAATATCCCTCACAAGAACCATCTCATCATGAGTTTCTCCTTCAATGCATTTAAGCAACTCTTCTTCAGGTGGTAAAAGCCCTTTAAAAATCTCTTCATACATTCTTGCAATTCGTGATGGAGTCTCCCTAAGACCTTCTCTTTCAGGATTTTCACCTATCCCTTTAAGGATGAGTTTTACACCTTCTTCAATTTTTCTTCTGTCAAACACAGCTTATTATCCTTTCGTCAGTAATTATTAAGTCAACTTTTTTATCCTGAGCCTCTCTCGGTATTCTTTCCACAATCTGTTCTTCATAGGCTAAACCAATAGATAGAGGTCTTTCATCAGTAAGAACTCTATCATAAAATCCACCGCCATATCCAATCCTGTAGCAGTCTTTATCAAATGCTACACCTGGAACAGCAATAGCTTCTATATCATGAATTAAAGCCTTCTCACAGTTGTAAGGTTCAAGTATGGATCTGAATCCTGTAGATAGCTGTTCAATGCTTCTGACCCAGTAAAACTCCAGACTTCCCTTTTCCTTATTTACCTTAGGAAAAGCTGTTTTTATGGAGTTTTCCTGACAGTATTTAAAAATTTTCCATGTATCAACCTCGCTTCCGAAGGAAGCATAAAGAATTATGGATTTTATATTCTTTATCTTCAAAAACTCTGTAAAACTTTGAGCAATTTTTTCATCTTTTTGTTTTTTTACAGGCATTTCAATTTTCTTCCTGATTTCAATCATTTTATTTCTCATATCTTTTTTTGCCTCATGCATTTTAAATATTAAAAAATTATACCATTAACCCATACATTTATGATAATATAAAGCTTTATGGAAGCAAAAGAAATAATACAACAGTCTGAAAAACTATTTATTCCAGTTTATGAAAGATTTCCTGTTGTTCTTAGAAAAGGTCGTGGTGTGAGAGTTTGGGATGTAAATGGGAGAGAATACCTTGATTTTCTTGCAGGAATAGCAGTGAATGTTCTGGGACACTGTCCGAGAAAAGTGGTGACAGCTGTGCAAAAGCAAGTTCAAAGGCTTATACATGTTTCAAATCTCTATTATACTGAACCACAGCTAAATCTGGCAAAAATTCTCACTGAAAATTCATTCGCAGACAGGGTATTTTTCTGCAACTCAGGTACAGAAGCAAATGAAGGAGCTTTAAAACTTGCAAGAATATATATGAAAAAAACTCTGGGACAGGATCGTTACGAATTTATTGCAGCTGAAAATTCCTTTCATGGCAGAAGCTTTGGAAGCCTTAGTGTAACAGGGCAGAAAAAATATCATGATGGATTTGAACCCCTTCTGCCAACTGTAAAATTCGTTCCATATAATGATGCAGAGGCAATAGAAAAAACAATAACAGACAAAACATGCGCTGTAATTCTTGAACCTGTTCAGGCTGAAGGTGGAGTGAATATCCCATCTGAAAACTATCTTAAAGAGGTCAGACAGATATGTGATAAACATAAAATACTTTTGATTCTTGATGAGGTTCAAACAGGAATTGGAAGAACAGGTAAACTTTTTGCTTATGAGCATTTTGAAATAGAGCCTGATATAATGACACTTGCAAAAGGTCTTGGAGGGGGTATTCCAATTGGTGCAATACTTACAACAGAAAAAATTGCCCAGGCTTTTGCACCAAAAACTCATGCATCAACATTTGGAGGAAACCCTGTTGCATGTGCTGCTGCAGTGGCAACACTGGAGACAATCCTTGAAGATGGATATTTACTTGATTACTGCCAGAGAATTTCAAAGTATTTTATCAAAAAACTCTCTGCACTCAAGGAAAAATATCCCGAAAAAATAAAACAGGTAAGAGGACTCGGTCTTTTAATTGGACTGCAACTGACAGGCAGTGCAGGTGAGATAGTAAAAAAATGTATGGAAAAAGGACTCTTGATCGGCTCCGCAGGTGATGGCTCTGTATTAAGATTCACACCACCTCTGATAATTGAAAAGGAAGATGTTGATGAAGCTGTTTCAGTTCTTGATAAAGCTTTAAAGGATGGTTAAAAGTGAAAAGAGACTATCTCAGGGTATCTGATTTTAATAGAGATGAGTTCAATATGTTACTTAAAAGAGCAATTGATCTTAAATCAGGTATTGATTTCACAAAATGCCCTCTTATTGGAAAAAGCATTGGAATGATTTTTGAAAAACCATCAACAAGAACAAGGGTATCATTTGAGGTTGCAATATATCAACTTGGTGGGCATCCAATCTATTTAAATCCAAAAGAACTTCAGCTTTCAAGGGGTGAAACAATAAAAGATACAGCACAGGTAATGTCCCGTTATGTTAATGGTGTTGTAGTGAGAACCTTCTCTCATAAAACATTAGAAGAGTTTGCAAAATGGGCAACAGTTCCTGTAATAAATGCATTAACAGATGACCATCATCCATGTCAGGCAATGGCTGATATGATGACAATACTTGAAAAAAAGGGCAGGCTTCATGGAATAAAGATTGCATATGTGGGTGATGGAAACAATGTTGCTAATTCTCTCATTGAGGCATCTGCCTTAACAGAAACAAAAATTCATATTGCAACGCCTCATGGCTGTGAGCCTTTAAAGGAAGTTGTTGAAAATGCTAAAAAATTTACAGAGGTTAAAATTTATCATGATCCTTTTGAAACCGTAATTGATGCTGATGTGATATACACAGATGTCTGGCTAAGTATGGGAGAGGAAGATAATACTGAAAAGAAAAATAAATTTAAAGGATTTCAGGTTAACAGTAATTTACTTAAAAGGGCAAAACCTGATGCAATTGTTATGCACTGCCTGCCAGCTCACAGAGGCGAAGAAATAACAGATGAAGTATTAGACGGACCTCAGAGTGTGGTTCTTGAGCAGGCAGAAAACAGACTTTACACTGAAAAGGCACTTCTTGAATTTCTTCTTTCTCTTTAAATATTAATCAAGCATTTCTTCCAGAGTAACTTTAACAGATTCTGAAAGAGCCTGCAGATTGTATCCTCCTTCAAGAACAAATATTTTAGGAGCATCTGTAGATTCTAATATGCTTTTTACAATACTTCTTACTCCATCTGTTGAAACATTAATATAACTTAAAGGATCATTCTTATGAATGTCATATCCTGCTGAGACAAGTATTAGATCAGGATTGACACTTCTTATCTTCTGTGGAAGAATATCCTGGAAAACTATCAAATAATCCCTGTTTCCCGAACCTGCTCTCAATGTTACATTATAAGTACATCCCTGACCTTCTCCTCTTCCTGTTTCAATTTCCCTTCCTGTTCCTGGATAGAATGGAAACTGATGGGAACTGAAATAAAAAATAGAGCAATTATCTTCAAATATATGCTGAGTGCCATTTCCATGATGAACATCAAAATCAACTATAAAAATCTTTTTTAAGCCCTTGCTCCTTGCATATGCTGCTCCAACCGCAACATTGTTAAAAATACAAAATCCCATTGCATAATCAGCTTCAGCATGATGCCCTGGAGGTCTAACTGCACAGAAGGCTCTATCAAAATCTTTATTTATGACTCCATCAACTGCATTTAAAACAGCTCCAACTGCATAACAAGCCACTTCATAAGAATCTTTGCTAAGATAGGTATCAGGATCAAGATAACCTGCTGGAGAATTTTTAATCTTCTCAATATATCCTGGTTCATGAACCAGAGCAATTTCTTTTTCTGTTGCCCTTCTTGGCTTTATATGGATGAGTTTATCCCATAAACCTGCATTTTTAAGATGATTTACAATGGCTACGAGTCTTTCTTTTGACTCAGGATGACCATACGGAGTTTCATGTTTCAGAAATATATCATCATATATAAATGCAACTTTTTTATTCATAAAGAATAATATCCCATCCCCTGCATTTCAAGTCAATAATAAATTTTTACCTGATCGGGAATTTTATTATAAAGGTGCTTCCTCTTCCTATCTCACTTTCCACAGAGATAAAACCTCTGTAATACTGAACAATAGTAAGGGCTACTGTAAGACCAAGTCCGGGACCATAAATCTTGGAAGTAAAAAACGGATCAAATATTTTCTTAAGAAGTTCCTTGGGGATGCCTCTGCCTGTATCAGAAATTTTTATCTCCAGATCTTTATCCTTCTGCTGAACAGATATCTTTAAAACTCGCTTTTCAGATTTTTCCATTGCTTCAACAGCATTTTTCACAATATTCCTGATAACAATCTTTAGATGTTCTTTATCTATGTAAAGAGTTGATACAGGCTTAAAATCGGTCTCAACTTCAATGAGTTTTTCTTCAAACTCTTTCTCAAACTCTGAAATAACCTCTTCCACAGCCTCACGTATATCAACATTCTCCATAAAGCCTATAGAAATCATTTTAAGATTTATAATTTCTTTCAAAAGTTTCTCAAGCCTTTCTGATTCCTGAAGAATTGTCATAAGATATGGCTTGTTCGGGTCTCCCGGTGGCAGGCTGTCATATATCTTTCTTGCAAATCCTGCTATACTGACAATCGGATTTCTTATTTCATGAGAGAAACTGTCAATAAGTTTTCTTACAGCCTCTATTCTTTCTTCTTCAATAGCCTTCTCGGATTCTTCCTTTCTTGTGATAAGTGAACGAATTCTTGCTGAGAGTTCCCTGTAATCAAATGGTTTTGGAACATAATCATCTGCGCCTATATCAAAACCTTTAACCTTACTTTCAACGTCAGCTTTTGCTGTTAGCATGATTATTGGAATTAATTTTGTTCTTTCATCTGTTTTAAGCCTTCTGCATACCTCATATCCGTCTATCTTTGGCATCATTAAATCAAGAACTATTAAATCAGGCAGCCTTTCCTGAACCTTTTTTAAAGCCTCCTCACCATCATAGGCTTCTTCAGTGTTATAACCCTCTGCTTTTAATCTCTTTTTTAACAGTTCAACTGTATCAATATTGTCATCAACAATTAAAACTGTCTGTTTTGTTTCATTCATTTTCTTTGAGATAAATCTTTATCTGGTCATGAAATTCTCTTACATTAATGGGTTTTGAGATGTATCCATTACAACCAGCCTGTAAAGCCTTCTCCTGATCGCCTCTCATTGCATGAGCAGTAAATGCAATTATAGGAGTATCCTTAAAATCAACTCTTGCTTTAAGTCTTTTAGTTACCTCATATCCGTCTATTTTGGGGATTGATATATCCATCAGTATAAGATCGGGTCTGTATGCAATTGCTTTTGCTATTGCCTCCTCTCCATCTATGGCTTCTATTATTTCATATCCATATTTCTTTAAGATTTTTTTAACAAGTTCTCTGCTGTCCTCATTATCATCAACAACGAGAATTGTTTTCATAAACCACCCCCTATCTTTTTCAAGCTATTTTTTAGTTCTGTAATAAGTTCCTCTTCTGAGAATAGGGATTTATTTATTATTTCTTTAATCCTGCCATTCAGAGCCTCCTTCTCCTCAGGAGTCAATTCTTTGCTTGTCAGCGCAATAATTGGAACATCTTTCAATTCAGGAGATGCTTTAATATAATCAATAAAATCAATTGCGCTGCTATCAGGATCTGTGATATTTATTATTAAAAGGTCCGGACTCCATGTTTTGACTGCTTCTATGGCTTGTCTGCTATTTGCTGTTGCATAAACTTCATAACCTGTTTCTTCCAGAATATTCGTCAAATCTGTTGATGTTTTCTTATCCCTTTCAAGAATAAAAACCCTTTTAATCGGACGTAAAGTCTCTATTGATTTTATTCTTCTCAGGAGAGCCCTTCCATCAAGTGGTTTTACAAAATAATCAGTTGCACCAAGACTAAAAGCCAGTGTTTTATTATCTATTATTGACACAATGATTACAGGAATGTCCTTTACATCTTTATCTTCTTTAAGCTCCTTCAATACCTGCCAGCCATCCTTTCTTGGCATCATTATATCAAGAGTTATTGCAACTGGTTTAATTTCTTTAGCCTTTTTAATTGCCTCTTCACTACTCAGAATTCCTATAACCTTGTAATCCTTTTCAAGATACTTTCTAATTAAATCAATTGCATCAGGGTTGTCATCAATCGCAAGAACAACTTTTTCTTTTTCAGATGGTTTTATTATTTCTGCCTCTAAAGGTTCTTTATGAAGAACAAGATCCCTTACAACCTCACAGAGCCTGCAGGCATCTGCCTTTTCAGGATAGGAGCCTATTCTAATACCTTTACAATGTGTACCTAAAACAAGCCAGCATCGCTTTTCAGGAGTACCATACTCAGGACAGTTAACATGACCACACTGTGTATAATCCCAGCATCTTACTGATTTACCTTCAAATGTTGGTTCCTGAAGAAAAACTTCTGTCGGAACTTCAAAATACTGTGCAAGTGTCTCAGCCATCTTTTCTTCTATTACAGGGCCTGGTTGATCAAATACTTCTCTTTTAAATGGTAAAAGAACATAAAATGTGCTTCCTTTGCCAACTTCGCTTTCTACCCAGACCATTCCTTTATGCAGCGCAACAAGTCCCCTGACAATGCTCAAACCAAGACCTGTCCCTTCATACTGCCTTGTTGTAGAAATATCTGCCTGAGCAAATTTATCAAATATTCTATCAAGATCTTCTCTTTTGATTCCTATACCAGTATCAGTAACTGAAATTTCTATAAATTGCGGATTACCTTCTTTGTCCTTGCCTCTTTCTGAAACCCTTGCATTTATTGTTATTCCACCCCGATGAGTGAATTTTACAGCATTTGATATCAAATTTATAAGAATCTGTTTTGCTTTATCATAATCAGCATAGAGTTTTTCAGCTCCAGTTTCAATATTCATTGAAAATGTCAATCCTTTTTTTGCTATAAGTGGCTCAAAAGTAACCATTATTCCGTCTATAAGTTCTTTCAAATCCACCTCAACTGGACGGAGTTCAATCTTTCCGGATTCAATCTTTGAGATATCAAGAACATCATTTATTAACTGGAGAAGATGCCTTGCATTTGCTGCAACCTTCTTCAAAGACGCCTTCTGGTCATCATTTAAAGGACCATCAACCTCATCAAGCAATAAATCTGTATAACCAATTATTGCATTCATAGGAGTTCTCAACTCATGAGACATATTTGCTATAAAGGCGGATTTTAAAGTATCAAGCTCTTTTAACTGTTTATTAGCTTTTTGAAGGAGTGCAACAAGTTCCTCTCTTTCTTCAAGAAGTTTTGCTCTACGGGTAAGTTCCTTTTCAAGTTCCATTTTTGATTTGGCAACTTCGTTAACCATGTAGTTAAAAGTCTCTGTAAGTGTGCCTATCTCATCCCCGGGATATTCTCTTATAACTGACATTTCACCCTTTGCAAATCTGTGTGTGGCATCAACTAAAACATTAAGCGGTTTTCTGATAACCCTGCTCACAACTAAATTGATTATTACAATACCGAGCAATGCTGCAAAGGCTGTCAATGCAATGGATCTGTTTCTCTGGTAAATAACAGTTTTATAAGCATCTTCAACATCCGTTTTCATAACAAGTGCACCAAGAATTTTTTTTGATGAGCCATGACAGTGAAAGCATTCAGACGAATTTTTTACAGGAAGTACTGAAATTAAATTTCTCCTGTTTTCTAATTTATAAGTTGATGAAGTAACTATTTCATCACCTTCTGAAAGCCTTTGATTAAGTGTTTTAGAGAAATCCTCATGTTTGATAATTTCATATATCTTTGTATTTATAGCTTTTCTATCAGTTGAAAATGAAATCCGTCCATTGAAATCACATAAATAGACATTTATATTTTTGTATTTTGCACCGATTTCCTGCAGATCTCTATGTATTGTCTCACTGTCACCAACAGTAAGAGGATGTTTCATGGTAGCATAAATGGTGTCAATTACCTCTTTATTACCTATCTCAACGAGACGGAGTCTATCAGCAACTCCAAAATATATTCTAAAACTCATCTCAATAATCATTACCAGAAAAATTATTGCCATGAATGTCAACATCAATTTGTTACCAATCTTATTTTTTATAAACTTAAACATCAATGAGCTCCACCATAAAGAAGGGGTTTGAATCTGAAAGCTTTTATTCTTTCCTCAGTATGACATGGTTCACAGATTTGTAAACTGAATTTTCTTCTGATGTGTTTCGGATTTTTTGTCTCAGCATGTTTTTTCCCTGGACCATGGCATACCTCACAGCCTGCATTTTTAAGATGTGGTGTTTTTTTAAGACTGACAAATCCTCCTTTTTTCCCATATCCAGTTGTGTGACACTGATAGCATCCCTTTAATTCATCTTGAGAGATTTTATCACCCATTTTCTCAATTGCCTCCCATGATCGGGACATTCTTGAATATTGTATGAAATTTTCATACTGTTTCAAATGACACCTCTTGCAGGCTTCTGAACCGATGTATTCTGCAGAAGCTATAAAAGAACAAATAAGAATAAAAATGAAAATAATTAAAACTTTCATAATTTAAGATATCAAAAAACTGGAATTTTGTAAACTTTTAATTAAAGGGATGTCTTAATATTAACCTTTTGATGTTCTTAGCCAGACCTGTTTGCGAGTCTGCTTCCACAACAACAGCACTGAATATAGCAGAGGATGATGGGACTTCAAATTTTCTTGGCATGCTATCAAGAAACTTTTCAATAATTTCTTCCTTTTTAAAACCTATTATTGAGTCTTCGGGTCCTGTCATTCCAACATCAGTAATATATGCTGTGCCCTTTGGCAAGATTTTCTCATCTGCTGTCTGAACATGAGTATGGGTTCCAATTACAGCACTGACCTGACCATCAAAATAGTAAGCAAAAGCCATTTTTTCAGATGTGGCTTCAGCATGAAAATCTATAAAGATTAAGTCTGTCTGTTGTTTTATCCTCTTTACCTCTTCTCTGGATGTTTTAAATGGACAGTCAAGCAGGCTCATAAAAACCCTTCCAGAAACATTTATCACAGCTATAGAGTTGTCTTTTTTTGTTTTTGTTACAATGCTTCCACTACCAGGAACACCTGATGGATAGTTTAAAGGTCTAAGGACTCTGGGCTCCTTTGCGATATATGCAATAGCCTCCTTTTTGTCCCAGACATGATTGCCTGTAGTTATTAAGTCAACTCCATATGAAAAAATCTCCTTTCCTATATTCTCGGTAATCCCGAATCCACCTGCAGCATTTTCTGCATTTGCAATTACAAACTCAATTTCGTACTGTTGTGTGATCTTGGGAAGCAGAACTTTTAAAATCTGTCTGCCTGGCTTGCCAACAATATCACCTATAAATAAAACACGGACAGTGCTACTTTGCATATTCTATAAACCTTGACTCTCTTATAACAGTTACCTTTATCTGCCCTGGATAGCTCAATTCCTTTTCTATCCTTTTACTTAACTCCCTCGCAATTAAGGCACACTCCTCATCTGTTACAAGATCTGGTCTTACTATAATTCTCAGCTCCCTTCCTGCCTGAATTGCATAGCAATTCTGAACTCCCTCATATGACATAGCAAGTTCTTCAAGCATGGCAAGCCTTTTAATATAACTTTCTATTGTCTCTCTTCTCACTCCGGGACGGGCTGCTGAAAGAGCATCTGCTGCAGCAACCAGAGCTGATTCAACACAGCTGAATTCTGTGTCTTCATGATGACTGAGAATTGCATTTATAACCTCTTCAGTTTCTCCATATTTTCTTGCAAGAATAGCTCCAATTTCCTGATGTGAACCCTCCATTTCATGGTCAACAGCCTTTCCTATATCATGAAGAAGTCCTGCTCTTTTAGCAAGCTTTACATTTACTCCCAGTTCTCCTGCCATAATCCCACTAAGCCATGCTACTTCCTTTGAATGCTGAAGCACATTCTGACCATAGGAAGTTCTGAATTTCAGTCTTCCTATGAGTTTTATGATTTCTGGATGAATTCCACTGAGTCCGAGTTCAAATACAGCTTTTTCTCCTTCTTCTCTTATAGTAAGGTCTACATCTCTGCGTGCCTTCTCCACTACTTCTTCTATTCTTGCAGGATGAATCCTTCCATCCATTATTAATCTTTCAAGTGCAATTCTTGCAACTTCCCTTCTTACAGGATCAAAACAAGACAGTATAACTAATTCAGGAGTATCATCTACAACAACATCAACACCTGTCAATGCTTCAAAGGCTCTTATATTCCTGCCCTCTCTGCCAATTATTCTTCCTTTCATCTCATCATTTGGAAGACTTATTGCGGTTACAGTTGCATCAACAACATAATCACTTGCGTATCTCTGAACAGCAAGACTGAGTATTTCTTTTGCTTTTTTATCAGCTTCCTGCCTTGCCTCATCTTCTATTTTCTTAATAAGTCTTGCTACTTCAAACCTTGCCTCCTGTTCAATCTTTTTAAAAAGTTCCTGTTTCGCTTCTTCTTCCTTCATGCCGGCTATTTTTTCAAGAAGTTGCTGCTGTTTAAAAAGTAGCTGATTGTATTGATTTTCTTTCTCCTGTAAAATTTTTTCCTTTGATGTGAGTTCTTTTTCCCTTTTAACCAGTTCACTTTCTTTTTTGTCAACCTGTTCAATTTTGCGATCAAGAAGTTCTTCCTTCTGTCTGAGTCTTTTTTCTTGATATATAATTTCCTTAGTTTTTTCCTTAATTTCTTTTTCTGCTTCAGACTTTAACTGATATACAGTTTCCTTTGCTGAAAGATGTGCTTCCTTTTTTATGGTTTCTGCTTCTTTTATGGCATTCTCAATAATTTTTTGAACTTCTTCATTGAATTTTATTCTTTCTTTTTTAAGCTTCTTTCTATTAAGAAGATAAATCCCGTATCCAGAAACTGCTCCAATGGCAATTATGATAAAAATATATAAGAAGTCCATAAAAACACCTCCAGAAATTTTTTTGAAAAGCTTCCTCGGAGGGTTATGATGATGTGGGTTAATCTATTGCTAAACTTTTATCAGCAAATTCTATTTAAAACAATTCTTTCTCCTTACATCTATCTCAAGTGGATCTCTCCACCATCATCATAACCCCGCCCTGCCGTCTGGTAGGAAAGTCAGATCCCGTATTGACAAGTGGGTGCCTTGTAGATAGCTTAGGCTTCCTCCTGAAAGGCATGCACACCACTATCTACGCTGGCTCCCAAACGATCCAACTGCCGGATCCCCTTTTCCCTCCATAACGTGCAGGGCAGGAAGCCTTTATTTATTTTATACCAAAAACAAAGAGAAAGATGCAATCTTTAATTTTTTGCTATAATTTTAAATAATAATGCTATTTTACCTGACAGACATTGATGATTCAGAAGAAGGCATTCTTCTTTTCGGTATTACAGAGAATGGCAGAAGAGAAAAATTTGTTGACCCTTCATATAGACCTTATTTTTTAGTCCTTTATTCAGACAAAGAGAAGGCTATAAAAGAAATTAATGAAATCATTAAAAAAAATTCACTTCCTGTAACTGAAATCACAACAGAAAAAAAGATTTTTTACGGGGAACAGCAGGAATTCATAAAAATATATACAAAAAGGCATCAAGACTTACAGAAAGTAAGAGATGCAATAAAATTCATTGAATCAAAAAGAGGAGGCTCAGGCTCTGTAATTGATGAGTATGAGTATCAACTTCCTGCATACAGAGTTTATCTTGCAGAGAAAGACCTGTCATGCCTTAGTTGGCTTGATATTGAAGTGGAAGGCAATATAATAAAATCAATTAAAAAAGTAGAAGCTCCTGCACCAAAGCTGAAAATTCTTGCCTTTGATATGGAAGTTATTGAAGTTCAGAGAGGCACTCCATCTATTATCATGATTTCAGTATATGGTGATGGGGTGTCAAAGATAATAACTTACCAGAAAGCTGAATATACAATTGATACCATTGTTGTAAAAGACGAAAGGGAAGTTATCAGTAACTTCATTGATATAGTAAAAGATTATGATCCTGATATAATTTCAGGTTACAATACTGATCTGTATGACATGCCTATTTTAAGAGAAAGAGCAAAGCAGTTGAAGGTTAATATTTCAATTCTTTCAAGAAACAACTCTGGAATAACGCTTTCAAAAAGAGCAAGATTCACAACTGCAAGACTTATTGGTAGAGTTCATATAGATATTTTTAATTTTGTTTTCAATATACTGTCTCCAATGTTACAGAGTGAACAGCTTACCCTTAAAAATGTTTCTCAGGAACTTCTTGGTGATACAAAGCTTGATATGGAATATGAAGATATTGTTCAGGCATGGGATAAAGGACATGAACTTGACAGACTTGCAAAATACTGCCTTAAAGACAGCGAGCTTGTCTTTGAGCTTACAAAAATGCTCCTTCCAGATATTGAGGAACTTACAAAAATAACAGGACAGTCACTTTTTGACACCTCAAGGATGCCATATAGTCAGCTTGTTGAGTGGTATTACATTAAAAAGGCAAAACAGCAAAACAGGGTGATTCCAAATCAGCCAAAGTTTGATGAGATAAAGGAGCGTCAAAAAACAACATATGAAGGAGGTTTTGTAAAGGAGCCAGAAGTAGGGCTTCATAAAGGAGTTGCAGTTGTTGATTTTGCATCTCTTTATCCATCAATAATCGCTACATATAATATATCAATTGATTCTCTTAATTGCAGTTGCTGTAAAAATAATGGACACAGAATTCCTGAACTTCCATACTGGTTCTGCAAGAATAAGAAAGGTTTTGAGGCTCAGGCAGTTGAAGAACTTTTAATTGAAAGACTTGAGCTGAAAAAACAGCTTAAAAACCTTGATCCTGATTCTCATGATTATTTAATTCTTGATACAAAACAGCGAGCTCTTAAAACAATAATAAATGCATCCTATGGTTATTATGCATATTCTGCAAGTAGATGGTATTCAAAAGAATGTGCTGAGTCAATCACAGCGCTTGGAAGATACTGGATAAAGGAAGTTTTAAGAAAAGCAGAAGAGCGTGGTTTCCATGCAATATATGGAGATACAGACTCGGCATTTTTAAAGTTTGAAGGCAGAAAAGAGGAACTTGAAAAATTTATTAAAGAAATAAACAGTTCTCTGCCTGGTCTTATGAGACTTGACCTTGAAGATTTTTATATTAAAGGACTTTTTGTCCCCCGAGAATCCGGTGGGGTAGCTAAAAAAAGATATGCTTTGCTCGATGAAAAAGGCAGACTGAAGGTAAGAGGGCTTGAAATAGTAAGAAAGGATTTATCAAGATATGCAAGACAGACCCAGCAAGAAATACTTAAAATATGCCTGATAGAAGAAAACATTGATAAAGCTTTTCAGTATCTTCAGGAAAGACTAAAAGCACTAAAAGAAGGAAAATATGATTTAAAAGAACTTGTTGTTTATGAACAACTTTCAAAACCTGTCTCAGAATATAAACTTATCTCACCTCATGTGATTGCTGCAAGAAGATTACTTGAGAGAGGTATTCCTGTTGGTGAGGGAAGTGTTATTGGATATATAATTCAAAAAGGCAGCGGCTCTATAAGTGAAAGAGCATATCCTGTGGAGTTTGCAGATCCATCAAAAATTGATATCAACTACTATATTGATAATCAGATAATTCCTGTTGCAATGAGAATTCTGAAAG
>CAZDXM010000039.1:0-47573 GCA_964509535.1 uncultured Thermodesulfovibrio sp.
AATTACTTTATCAAGGTCTGTTGCATCTAACAGGTTATTGATTATAGTTTTTAATGGTTTGCCATCGGCCTCTTTTTCTATTTCCCTTCTATCTTTGTCGTCAATCTCTCTATCCAGCCTTGCAAGCCTGCCTGCTAAGGATGTGATTGAATCAATATCTCTATTGCCAAGAGCAATTGATAAAAGCAGTTTATCAAATGGAACACTCGGTTTTCTTTCAAGGGGGCGCGAGTCAGTTTTGTCTCTTTCACAAACACCCACTGCATCCACAATCACAAAGTGTGTTTTATGAAGAGCATCAGGAGTCACAGCATTTAGCTCCGTGGTGGAAAGTGTTCTTGTTCCTCTGCCTTTCATCTGCTCAAAATAGACCCTTGATTTTACATCACGCATAAAGATGATGCATTCAATAGGTTTGATATCCGTACCAGTAGAAATCATATCAACGGTAACCGCGATGCGGGGATTATATGAGTTTCGGAATGATTGGATGAGATCTTCAGGTTTTTCACCTGTTGTTTTGTAGGTTATCTTTTTACAAAAATCATTCCCTCTGCCAAATTCTTCCCTGACAATATGGACAATATCTTCTGCGTGTGAATCGTCTTTGGCAAAAATAAGTGTTTTTGGAACCTCGGTTCTTCCATGGAATATTTCTGTAAAAAGTTTTTCCTTAAAAGTTCTGATTACGGTTCTTATCTGATCGGGTGCAACAACATCTCTATCCAATTGATTTGGTGAATATTCAATATCTTCATCAAGCTGTTCCCATCTTACCTTTCTTGTGAGTTTGTCTCGCTTATCTATGTAATACCCTGCTTCTACCTTGCTCCCTTTTTCTGTTATCTCAGTCTTTATTCTGTAAACCTCATAAGGCACATTCACCCCATCAGCAACTGCTTTTTCATAGTTATATTCTGACACAAGATTCTGATTGAAAAATCCAAGGGTTTGCTTTGATGGAGTTGCGGTAAGCCCAATAATAAAAGCATCAAAATATTCAAGCACCTGACGCCATAAATGATAAATGGAACGATGGCATTCATCAGTAATAATAAAATCAAATGTTTCAATAGGAATATTTGGATTATAAGTGATTTCTTTTGGTTGCTCTTCCTGTGGATATATTTCAAAAACCGACTGTTCTTCCAGACTCTCATCAAATTCTGCCTCACCTTTGAGCATAGAGTAAAGTCTCTGAATTGTGGTAATACAAACCCGACTGACAGGATCAATCACATTGGAAGTGAGATGCTGGATATTATAAAGTTCTGTAAATTTTCTTCTATCATCCGGTGTAATAAACTGTTGAAATTCTCTTTTTGTTTGTCTGCCGAGATTACTTCTATCAACAAGAAAAAGGATCCTTTTTGCATTGGCAAATTTGATAAGACGATAGACAAAATTGACTGCAGTATAAGTTTTTCCGCTTCCTGAAGCCATTTGAATCAAAGCCCTGGGTCTATCTTCAGCAAAAGACCTCTCAAGATTCTTAATTGCTTCAATCTGACAATCTCTCAAACCCTCTGTAATGAGGGGAGGCAAACTCCTGAGTCTTTGTCGTAAAGTATCTTTTTGAGACAGCCATTCTGCAAGTGTTTCAGGTCTGTGAAATGCAAACACCCTTCTTGAACGGGGAAAAGGATCTCTTATATCTCTGAAAAAGGTTTCTGTTCCAGTACTTTCATAGGCAAATGGCAGCGGTTCTTGAACCACTGGAAGATTTTTGGGGATGTTTGTAATATATGCTTGTGACTGCTCTGCAACTCCGCTGAGGGTAGTTCCTTGTGGTTTGGCTTCGATAACTCCGACTGCTTTTTTATCAACGAACAGCAAATAGTCAGCTGTACCATTTTGTAATGGGAATTCTCTGACTGCAACACCTGAGGAGGCATGGAGATTTAATTCTTGAAGGTCATGGACCTTCCATCCAGCAAGTTCAAGCAGATGATCAATTTCTCGTCTTGCCTCTTCCTCTGGTTTCATTCTTCAATTTTTTAAAAACATTTCTATACTTTGTCTCTGTAAGGATTTTCTCAATTTTATATATTAAATAAATTGTATGTCAACTTAGATGGTTATCTCGGTAATGTCAATTAAGTTGACCAAGGCGTATTATTTTTTGTATTCTAATTTTGTGGGTCGTTAGCTCAGCTGGTAGAGCAGCTGACTCTTAATCAGCGGGTCGCAGGTTCGAATCCTGCACGGCTCACTATAATTTATGGAATTGATGAAAAATAATGGATACTGAATCGTTAAAAAAGGTTTTTTTTCAGAGCCCGACTTTTGGGACAATTTCCTTTAATCAGGTTTTTGATAAAATAATTGAGTTTGTAAAGGAAGACTCCCAGAAAAAATATAGCCTCATTGTAGGAAGCGATTCTTTTCCTGGAGAAGAAACAGTATTTGTTACAGCAATAATAATTCACAGAAAAGGCTCTGGTGGAAGATATTTTTACAGAAAAATAAAATATAAAAAATTGGATAGTCTGAAATCACGCATCTTCACCGAAGCTTCATTAAGCTTGGAAGTTGCAGAAACTCTTAAAAGAAAACTTTCTGAAAATGGATTTTCCCGTTTACCTGTTGAGATTCATCTTGATATTGGTGAGAATGGAGCTACCAGAAGTCTCGTAAAAGAAGTTATTAAAATGATCGCAGGTTCTGGTTATAAAGCTGTTACTAAGCCTGAGTCCTTTGGAGCAACGAAAGTTGCAGACAGACATACATATTAATTTAACTTAACTCAGTTCAGACTATAATTTCAATAATTGAACCCGGTGAGGTTTTACCTTCTTTATTCAGATATAATTCAATTTGAGCTTTCATTTTCTTTATTGCTGCTGTTTGAGCCACTCTTATGTCTTGTGGAGAAGGGTCAGAGGGGGCCAATGCAGCTGCTTGAATGATTTCCATCTTTTTAATTGTTTCTTCAGGAGTGGATTCTTCAGAAAGATCAAGAGATACCTCTCCTCCAGTTATGTACATCTTTCCATCAGGTCCTTTCGTATAAGTGTAGTTTACTGTTCCTGCATATCTTCCGGCAACAGATTTATGTGCCATTTCATGAGCAATAACTTTTCTTTCAATCTGTCTCAGCTTCTGAACAATTTCATTGATTTTTTGCTGCTCAAACTGGTTGAATTGATTGATGGGATTTTGAGGGATAACCTTCATATTTAAATATTATAAAATTATCTTCAAATATTCAAAACAATACCAAATTCAGAATTTTCCCCTATCCTCAGGCTCTTCTTCCTTTAAAGCTGGTGCAGTACCCTCCTTTTCAGTTTCTGTATATTCTTCTTTTATTATTCCCCTCTTCTGCATAATAAAGTAGATGAGATTGGCTCTTCTGTCAACAAATTTTGAATTCCCTGAGGGGTTGTATTTTACAGGATTGGGCAGACAGGCTGCCAGCTTCGCTGCTTCCATGGCAGTTAACTCAGATGCGGATTTTCCGAAATAATGTCTTGAAGCAGCCTCTGCACCAAATATTCCTTCTCCCCACTCTGCGATATTGAGATAAAGCTCAAGAATTCTTTTTTTGGAAAGAGTTTTTTCAATTCTCCATGTAATAATTGCTTCCTGAATCTTTCTTACAGGATTTTTAGATGGACTTAGGTAAAGATTTTTTGCAAGTTGCTGAGTTATGGTGCTTCCGCCATATTTTAATTTTTTCTCTTTTATATCTTTTTCAATAGCATTTTTAATTCCTTCAAGGTCAAACCCTGAGTGCTGATAAAACTTATCATCCTCTCCAATCAGCACAGCCTTCACAAGATATGGAGAAATGTTACTTAGTGAAACCCATTGCTTTTTAATTCTAATTTTTTTGCCTTCTTTCTGCCACTTCTGCAGACGATACTTCATCATTGCTGTTAATTCAGGATTTTTCTTTTTAAGAGAGGATATATTAACAGTAAATGTATAGCCTATAATGTAAATAGAATAAAAAAGCAATAAGAGAAATAAAAACTTAAAAATCCATTTAAACATAGAATGAAGTTTTAAGCCGGGAATGGGATTTGAACCCACGACCGGTCGATTACGAATCGACTGCTCTACCTCTAAGCTATCCCGGCTCATTTATATTTTATCAAACTCCAGTTTAAAATAACGATAGGTATCTTCATCAAAAAGGCAAAACTCTACGGTTTCAAGAGTTGTATCCTGATTCTTTAAATATTCTACTACGGTGTTAATTAAAATCCTTGCAACCATATCCTTCGGGCATCCATATATTCCAGAGCTTATTGCAGGAAATGATAGAGTTTTCATTTTATAATCACTGGCTATGCGAAGGCTGCTTAATACAGCATTTTTTAACTTTATGTCTTCGTCTCCCTCACCCCATTTTGGCCCAACAGCATGGATTACATATTTTGTTTTTAAAGAGCCGGCAGTAGTAATTGCTGCAGAGCCTGTTGGAACAAATCCAATTCTATCACTTTCTTCCTGTATTATGTAACCTCCTTTACGAACTATTGCTCCAGCAACTCCACCTCCGTGTTTAAGATAGTTATTTGCAGCATTAACAACTGCATCTGTATCTCTTTCAGTGATATCACCAACCATAATTTTAATGGTTTTACTATTAATCTTCTTCTCCTCCATATAATACACCTCCCATCTTTCATGTAAAGATATCTTAACTAAAAAAAATAATTTTGTTAAACTACATTATATGATTGATGACTGGATTAAGGAAATTAAAAACTCTGATAGAAGTGATTCAATAGGAATGATACTCATTCATAACGGAATTGTAAGGGCAACTTCACGCAATGGAAAGCCTGTTAAGGGAATAAGACTTTCATACAATTCTGAAAAGCTTTTCAGAATAATTGATGATATTAAGAAAAAAGACGGAATTGCTGAAGTCAGAGTCTGGATAAATGAGGGAAAGCTAAATATTGGAGACGATATTATGAAGGTAGTTGTTGCAGGAAGGTTTCGCACAGATGTAATTCCTGCATTGGAAGAACTCGTAGGTAAAATAAAAAGGGAAGTTGTAAATGAAGAAGAAATATATTAAATTTTTTGTATTTGCTATACTTAGCATTTCAGTGATAGCATGTGTTGCTGAGGTTGATCCTCTCTCAGGTAAAAAGATATATACACTGCTTTCAACAGAACAGGAAATTCAGATTGGTCATAAGGTTATACCATCTGCAATCAATGAAAATAATGGATTATATCCTGATAGAGAAGTTCAGAATTATGTTAAAGAACTTGGAACAAAAATTGCCTTGGTTACTCCAAGAAAGGTTGATTATCAATTTTATGTAGTAAACTCTTCTCAAATAAACGCTTTTGCTCTGCCAGGTGGACCTGTGTTTGTCACAAGAGGACTTCTTTTAAAGATGGATAAGGAAAGCGAACTTGCAGGTGTTCTGGCACATGAACTCGGTCATATTAATGCAAGACACCATGCAAAGTTTCTTGAAAAAACCTATGGGATGAGCATGCTTATAGGAATTCTTGGTGTGGCTTTACAGGACAGCAAATATGCTTCAGCGGTTATGAGCCTTGCTCAAATATCTGCAGGACTTCTTCAGCTTAAATTCAGCAGAGATCAGGAAAATGAGGCAGACTCCCTTGGTGTAAGATTCAGTTATCAGGCTGGATATGACCCTGGAGGACTTTTAACAATGTTTGAAAAGTTTAAAGTAATAACAAAAAGTGGAACTGTTGAGTGGCTGAGTACTCATCCTTTGCCTGATACAAGAATAAAGAATGTTCAGCAGATGATATCCCAGCAGTATCCTTATTCTTACAGTTTAATACATGACAGTGATAGATTTCATAAAATACAGGGAATACTTAACTCAACAAAAGAATCCTATGAATATGTTGAGAGAGCAAAAAAATATATAAATTCTCGTAATTACAATGAAGCTATTAATCTGCTTGATAGGGCAATTCAGGTTTATGGAAGTAATCAGGCTTATACATACAGAGCTCTTGTAAATCTTATTTTGAAAAAATATAACAATGCTATCATGGATGCTGATAGGGCAATTCAGATTGATAACCTATATTTCAAACCTTTTCTTATAAAGGGAGTTGCATTAAATCAGAGAGGTCAATGGCGTGAAAGTATTGATGCTCTCGAAAAAGCAAAAAACCTAATAATTGATAATGCTGATCTTTATTACTATCTTGGAGTTGATTATTATGAAATTGGCGATAGAAAAAACGCTATTGATAATCTGTCCAATGCATTAAGCCTTACTGATGGAAAACGTGGCTGGGAGGCAGATGCAAAGAGAAGATTAAAAATTTTAAGAGGATATTAAAGGAGGACATTATGAATATGCTTTTTATTATTACCACAGATGATGCTGAAACCATATATAATGCAATGCGTCTGGCAAATACAGCTGTAAGCAAAGGAGACACTGTAAGTGTTTTCATGCTCGGGAAAGCTGTTCTATTTGAGCAGGTAAGTAGCGAAAAATTCAATGTCAAAGAGCAAGTTGAACAGTTTAAAGGAGATATGTATGTTTGAGGAGTATGTATGAAAGCTCACGGTCTTGTGAGATCAGAAATATGCCCTATAGGCTATATGAATGATCTTTATGAATTGATCATAGAAGCGGATAAAGTGATTACATTTTAAATGAGGAGTAAAATAATGAAAAGGGCTCATCTTTTTATAAGTGGAAGAGTTCAGGGTGTCTTTTACAGGGCTTTTACAGAAGAGGTTGCTTACTCTCTCAGGTTAAATGGATGGGTTAGAAATTTGAGAGATGGCAGAGTTGAAGCAGTATTTGAAGGAGATGAGGATGCAATCTCTGTTGCCATACAACGCTGTAAAGAGGGACCACCTTATGCAAGGGTTGACAATATTGAAGTAATATGGGAAGAACCTGAAGGATTGAAAGGTTTTGAGATAAAAAGAACATATTAACAGAAGGGGTTTTTCCATGATGAAAAAATTTGAGCAAATAACTATTGTACTGATATTGATTTTTTTCTTTTTTCTTCTTTTAAGTTGTGGTGGTAAAAAACCTATAAAAAAAGAAGAATTTGATCCCGTGGTCTATCTTAAAAAAGCTGATGAACTGGTCAGCAAAAAAGAATACGAGGAGGCAAGAAAGCTTCTGCTTGAGATTAAAAATAGAGAATCTGCAAGGGAATATGCTCCACTTGCCCAGTTAAAGATAGCAGACTCATACTTGAAGGAAGATGATTCTGACCTTGCAATTATAGAATACAGAAGGTTTCTTGAGTTATATCCAGAATCCACATATGCTCCATATGCTCAGTACAGTATTGCAATGGCTTATTTCAGAAGGATTGAGGGAGCTGAAAGAGGCGCAGGAACAGCTCAGAAAGCTCTTGAAGAGTTTTTAAAACTTGAAAAGATGTATCCAAGACATCCATATGGAGATGTTTTGCCCCTTAGAATTCAGAAATGCAGGAACATTATAGCGGAGGGTGAGCTTTTAATTGGCAAATTTTATTATAAAAAGGGTTCATATAAAGCTGCAATTGGAAGGCTTGAGGGAATAGTTAAAAACTATCCTGATTTCAAGAATCTTGATGAAACTCTTTATTTACTTGCTGATTCATATAAAAAACTTAATATGTTAGAGAATGCAAAAATATATTTAAATATGCTCAAGGAGAGATTCCCAGAAAGCCAGTTTGCAAAAAAAGCTGAAGGGATTAAATTTCAATAAATGACAAAGTTTTGCCCTGTCCTTATAAATATTGAAAATCAAAAATGTGTTGTGGTTGGTGGTGGTAGTGTTGCGGAGAGAAAAATAAAAACATTGCTTAAGTATGGTGCTAATATAACTGTAATAAGCCCTGAAATTACTGATAATATTAAAAAGCTTATTGAAAAAGGGAAAATAAAACACTTCAGAAGGCGCTACAGGAAAGGAGATATTAAAGGAGCTGTTTTAGTTGTGGCAGCTACATCTGATAGTAGAATAAATGCTCAGATATTAAAAGAAGCCAGGTTTTTGATAAATAGTGCTGATGGAGAAAATACAACTGAAGGAATAAAATACATCGTTCCTGCAATATTTGAAAAGGGAGATTTAACAATAGCTGTATCCACAGGGTTTCCGTCATTAAGCAGGATTCTCAGGAATGAGATTTCTAAGCTTTATGGCAAAGAATTTGCTTTATATTTAAGGTATATAAAAAAAGCAAGAAAAGAAATTCAGAAAAAAATCTCTGAGAATAAAAGAAGACAGGAAATCTTTAGGAAAATTGCCTCAAAGAAAATTGTGTTAATTTTGAAACAGTATGGGTTCAGACAAGCAAAGAAGGAGATTGACAGAATAATAAATGAAGCATAAAGTTGCTGTAATAGGTGCAGGATACTTTGGCCAGAGACACATACAGATACTTTCCCAGATGCCTGATGTTGAAATCACAGGCATTGTTGACACTGATATTAATAGAGCCAGAGAAATTGCAGAGGAGTATGGTTTAAAATATTTTGACAATTACAGATATTTACTGAATTCAGCCTCTGTATTTTTCATTGTAACTCCTACAAATACTCATTTTGATATTGCCATGGATCTGGTTAAAAAAGGTAAGGATTTATTTATAGAAAAGCCACTAACTGAAAGACCTGAACTTGCAATGAATTTTATTAAAGAGGCAATGAATAATAATATAATTTTTCAGGTTGGTATGATAGAAAGATACAATCCTGCTGTAATGACTCTACTTGGTTATGTAGACAACCCGATTTTTATTAAGGCTGAAAGAAGTTCACCTTTTTTGGGAAGGGCAACTGACACAGATGTAAGCTTTGACTTAATGATACATGATTTAGATTTGCTCTGGATGATTCTGAAGAAGGCAGGAACACTAAAAATTGAACATTTGAAGGTTTTTAAGAAAAGTTTAGTTACAGAAAAAATTGATTTTGCAGCGGTATGGATTGACCTTTTATCAAATAATATTCCAGTAACTGCCAATCTGACAGCAAGCAGGATTTCATCAAACTTCAGAAGAGTTTTCATGATTATTCAGAAGAAATTCCTATTACATGCAGATTTGATGAATAGAACAGTGATAAGGGTTGATAGGGATGGGAAATTAAGAGAGATTCCTGTAAGAAAAAAAGATGTTCAACCTCTTTATACCGAGATAAGAGATTTCCTTAATTCTGTGAGGGAAAGAAGGCTTTCCAGTTATGCTCCAACTGCCGAAGAGATTATAGAGGTTTTAGAGATTATAAACACAATAAACGGAGGCAATCCTGATGAAACCTTTTATTGATTTGAAGGAACAGTACAGAAATATCAAAGAAGAAATTTTAACATGTATAAATCAAATTCTTGAAAGTTCTCACTATATCTTGGGAGAAAATGTAAGACAATTTGAAGATGAGGTTAAATCCTATTTAGGGGTTGAGCATGCAATAGGAGTTGCATCAGGGACAGATGCATTGCATCTTGCTTTGAGAGCTCTTGATATTGGTGAAGGTGATGAGGTAATAACAACTCCTTTTACATTTTTTGCAACTGTTGAGGCAATACTGTATGTTGGAGCAAAACCAGTTTTTGTTGATATAGAAGATAAAACATACAATATTGATTCTTCAAAAATTGAAGAAAAGATAACCTCTCACACAAAAGCTATTTTACCTGTGCACATATTTGGTTGCCCTGCAGACATGAAGAAAATAAATCAAATTGCTCAAAAATACGGATTAAGGGTAATAGAAGACGCTGCTCAGGCATTCGGTGCTAAAATAGAAAATAAAAGAGTAGGAAGTTTTGGAGATATTGGTTGTTTCAGCTTTTATCCAAGTAAAAATCTTGGCTGTTTTGGAGATGGGGGAATGATTGTAACAAATGATTCAGAGGTGGCTGAAAAGATAAAAGTTTTAAGAAATCATGGTTCTAAGGGAAGGTATATTCATGAAAAGGTAGGTTTAAATTCAAGGCTTGATGAGATTCAGGCAGGAGTATTAAGGATTAAGCTGAGGCATATAGAGCATTATAATGAGCAGAGAAGAAGAAAAGCCGCACTTTATACAAAATTATTAAATGAATATGTGATTACACCAAAAGAACCAGAAAATACCCATCATGTTTATCATCTTTACAGCATTCGTTCCTCTTACAGGGATGAGATAAAAGAAACTCTTTTAAGGCATGGAATTCCGTCGGTTGTATATTATCCAGTTCCTATGCATCTACAGAAAGCTGTAAGTTTTTTAGGTTACAGAGAGGGTGATTTCCCTCGGGCAGAAGCTGTATCAAGGGAGATTTTATCTTTACCTATTTATCCAGAACTTCCTGATGAGGAAGTTTATGAGATATCACAGATGATAATAAGATGCCTTCAAAAAAACTTTTAATAGTTGCAGGAGAGTCCTCAGGAGAACTTTATGGTTCTTTGATTGCCCGTTATCTAAGGAATGATTTTGAGCTTATTGGTATAGGTGGAAAACATATGTCTCGGGCAGGGGTAAAACTTATAGGTGAGATTACTCATGCTCTGGGTGTATTTGAAGTTATTGGAAAATTAAAGAAATTAAAACATAATATGAAAATGGCAACAGAGGCATTAAAAGAGGTAAATGGAGTTATTCTTATTGATTTTCCCGATTTCAATTTGGCTCTTGCAAAAAAAGCAAAAGTTTTTGATAAAAAGATTCTTTACTATGTAAGTCCGCAAATCTGGGCATGGAGGAAAGCAAGATTAAATAAAATCAAAAAGTTAGTTGATTATATGGCTGTAGTCCTGCCTTTTGAAGAAGAGATATATAGAAGGATTCATGTCCCTGTAAAATTTGTTGGACATCCTATGTATGAGGTTATGAAAGAAGAATTAAACAGTTTAGGCTTAAATTTTGACAATGAAGATTTAAGCTCTGATGATAAAAAAAATATAAGAGATAAATTTGGAATTAAACAGGATACAGTAATTACCCTCATGCCTGGAAGCAGACCTTCTGAAATAAAAAGAAAGATGCCATTAATGTTGAGCCTGATAGATTACTTTGATAGGCAGAAAATTCATTTTATAATACCTAAGGCACCTGATATTGAATTTGATGAAGAAACTCTTAAAAAGCTTACATTATGCGGAAATGTTACAATTTTCAATGAGCAATCTTTCACAGCACTTGCAATGAGTGATGTAGCTGTTATCGCATCAGGAACATCAACACTTCAGGCAACACTGGTTAAAATCCCTATGGCAGTTGTTTACAGACTGAATCCTGTTTCTTATTTGATAGGCAGGGCTATGGTCAAAGGTGTAAAACATATTGCTATACCAAATGTTATTGTTGATTTTATGAACGAAAATAACATTCGTATTCCTGAATTCATCCAGAAAATTTCAACTATAGAGATTGCTGAGGAGGTAAATAAAATGCTTTATGATAATTCCTACAGAGATAAAATAATCAATTTTCTCGGAAAGATTAGAAAATATTTTATTGGTAAAGAAGCATCAAAGGAAGTATACAATATATGCACAAAGCTTTTTTATTGATATATAAGATTCTTTATATCATAGTAGCTTTATTTTTACTGCCAGGGGAATATTTTAAAAGACCTTCTCAATTAAGAAACCGATGGATTAGAGAAAAATTCGGATTTTTTAGGGCACCAGACGAAAAAATACAGGATAAAAAGCCAAAAATATGGGTACATGCTGTTTCTGTTGGAGAAGTAATTTCAGTACAGAGTTTAATAAAAAAGCTATCAGAAAATTATGAGATAATACTGAGCACAATAACTGATACAGGACAGAGAGTTGCCGAAGATAGATTCAAAGATTATCCTGTAAAGATTATTTATATGCCATTTGATACTTCATGTGCCCTGAGAAGGACTCTTAGGGTTTTCAATCCTTCTGCCCTTATACTTACAGAAACAGAGTTATGGCCAAATTTGATATATCTGTCATCAAAAAAAATGCCTGTTATTCTTGTAAATGGAAGGCTCAGTAATAAGTCATTCAAAGGTTACAGAAAAATCAGATTCTTTATAAAGCACTTACTCAAAAGTATGAGTCTCATATGCGTTCAGGAACAGGACTATAAAGAAAGATTTCTTATGCTCGGTGCAGATGAAAGAAAACTTTATGTTACGGGTAACATGAAGTTTGACATAGAACTTAAAGAAATAAAATTTAGCTGGGAATCACTTATTCAGCATCCTGTTATCCTTGCAGGAAGCACCCATGAGTCTGAAGAGGAAGTTATTTTAGATGCTTTTTTAAAGCTTAATCTTGACGCAACTTTAATAATTGCACCCAGGCATCCAGAGAGATTTGAAGAGGTTGAGATTCTGATAAAAAACAGGATTAAAGAATTAAGAGAAGTTAATTTCTCAAAATTAAGCAAATTCAGCCCTACTAGACCATCAGCCTATATAATTCTTGTCGATCAGATGGGTATTCTTGGCTGTCTTTACAGAATTTGTGATGTCGCCATTATAGGAGGAAGCTTTATACCTCATGGAGGACAGAATCCTCTTGAACCTGCTTACTGGAAAAAACCAATAATCTGTGGTCCATACATGCATAACTTTCCATTCATTGAAGAATTCTTAAAACAGGAGGCTTGTTTAATGACAGACAAAGATGGGCTGACATATTTATTATCTGAACTGTTAAAAAGTTCAAAAAATATGCAGGAAATTGGACAGAGAGCATATAAGATTTTTTTAAAAAAATCAGGAGCTACAGAGAAAACTCTTAAATTATTAAAAAATATTATTCAGTAGCAAGTCCTTCCAGATGGGAGAGTTTATCTGTCTGTCCAACTACAATGAGAGTATCTCCTTCTTTAATTAAAGTTTGAGAAGTTGGATTAAACTTCATCCTTCCATCAGCTCTTTTTATCCCAATTATTATTACTCCAATGTCTCTTCCAATTCCGCTTTGTGCAATTGTTTTTCCAACAAGTTTTGATTTTGGAACTACTTCAATTTCTTCTATCTGGATTTCAGCATATTCAGAACGTGTTGCAAATTCTAAAAAATCAACAACTGTTGGTCTCAAAACAGTATGAGCGATTCTTAGACCACCTATAAAATATGGAGATACTACTCTGTTTGCGCCTGCTCTTTTAAGTTTTGCTTCTGCTTCCTTTTCAACTGCCCTTGCAACAATGAAGAGATTTTGGTTAAGTTCTCTTGCACTCAAAACAACATAAAGATTTTCTGCATCAGTTGGCAGAACTGTAATTAATCCTTTTGCTTTTTCAATTCCTGCAGATTTCAAAACATGATCATGTGTTGCATCTCCTATAACATAGAGCAGTTCTTCATCCTCTGAAATATTGCCTTCATTTTTTTCAATAATCACTACAGGAATATTGTTTGCTTTCAATTCTTTAGTAATTATGCTTCCCATCCTTCCATATCCACAGATAATATAATGCCCAGATAAGGATTCAATTTTCTTTCTCATTTTTCTTTTTTTAAAAACCTCCTTTATCTCACCTTCAATTATAATTTTTGCTCCTACTGTAAGTGTATATGTAAATACTCCAAATCCAGTTAATATAAGAAAAATTGTAAAAATTTTACCTGTTTCATCCAGTTCTTTGACCTCTTTAAAGCCTACAGTTGCAAGAGTAATTACTGTCATGTAAAGAGCGTCAATAAACCTTATATTTTCAATAAACATATAACCAGTTGTTCCGAATAAAATAACAGAGATAAAAAGAATTGAAATAAACAAAAGTTTTTTGCTTACTTGGTTCATACTCTTAACTTTTCAACCTTTTTCCTACAATATAAGCCTGTCCGAGAGAGATGCAGGCATCGTTGCTTGGGACATTCATATGATAAAGAGGCTTTATGCCTATTTTTCGTAATGCCTTTATGGTTTCCCTTATTATATAGGCATTCTGAAAGACACCCCCGCTTAAGCCTACTTTATCAAAGCCTATTTTTTCTCTGAAATATTGAGTGAGCTCAAGGATTATTTTGATTATGGTGTTATGAAATTTCCACGAGATAAAAGAGATTCCTCCTTTAAGGGTCTCATCAACTATTTCTTTAATCATGGGCTTATAATCTATTATTATAGGCTTATCTGAGGAGGAAATAATCAAATCAAAGGAATAGCAATCTTTTTCAGAAAACTCCATGCCCTTATTTATCAAACTCTCAAGAGCTATTGCTGCTTCTGCTTCAAAAGTATTGTAATGACAAACTCCAATAATAGATGATACTCCGTCAAAAAGTCTACCAAGACCTGATGAAAGAGGGCTAAAAGAGGATAGTTTTTTTATTTTAAGTATTTGCTTAATTTTGTTTTCTTCAACAGAATTTGCAAGGGGCAGCTTTTTTATTAAATCCATATCTTCACCAAAAGCATCATCAATCAAAGAAAGAGCCATTCTTAAGCATTCCTTTATAGCATTTTCACCTCCCGGTAGCCTCATAGGTTTTAAATGAGCAACTCTCTTAAAATCATTCACTGTACAGTATAAAAACTCACTTCCCCAGATGGTGCCATCAATGCCGTAACCTGTGCCATCAAAGGCAATGCCAAAAACTTCATTGATTCCGTGTTCTACCATCAAAGAGGCTATATGGCAATAATGATGCTGAAGAGCAAAGGCCGGGATACCTTTTTTTTCAGCATGCTCCTTTGCCCACTGGGTTGAAAAATACATGGGATGAAGGTCATGTCCCAATGCTACAGGCTCAATGCGATATACGGATTTTAGATTATTTAAAACCTCCTCATAAAATTCAAAGGTTTCAAGATTTTCCATGTCTCCTATGTGCTGACTCATTATTGCGTAGTTTGACTTTATGAGTGTAAAAGTGTTCTTTAAATCAGCACCTGCACCAAGGACTTCAGGTAGTTCTTCTTGAAGAGCTATTGCCTTTGGAACAAAACCCCTTGCCCTTCTTATAAAGTAATTTTTACCTTCCAGTTCTCTTACAACAGAGTCATCAACACGCATGAATATCTCTCTATTGTGCAATAAAAAAGCATCTGCCACACTGCCGAGTTTTTCTAATGATTCTTCGTTTTTTGTTATGATAGGCTCTTCAGAGATGTTTCCACTTGTCATTACAAGAGCTTCAAAGTTAGGTATTTTTCTATCATTACAAGGCACGAACCGGCGAGGAATTTTCTCCTCTGGATAATAAAACAATAAATAATGTAATGGCGTATAGGGTAGCATAAAGCCAAGATGGGAATTATTTGGTGCAAGAACCTCTGGAAGAATGCAATCAGGCTTTTTTCTGAGCAGAACAATGGGTCTCATTGAAGAGGTTAAAATTTTTCTTTCAGCCTCTGACAGAAAGCAAAATTTCTCCACTGACTCAATTTCTGCTGCCATAAGGGCAAAAGGTTTATTACTTCTCTTTTTTCTTTTTCTTAAATTCTCTATTGCCTCTGGATTTTTAGCATCACAGCATAGATGAAATCCCCCAAGTCCTCTGATTGCAAGAATTTTTCCTTCTTTGATAAGTCTGATTGCCTCCCTTATTGGATTTTCAATTTCCTTTAATTCATCATCAGTTTTTACTAAAAGACTCACCTGAGGACCACACACAGGGCATGCATTTGGTTGAGCATGAAATCTTCTGTTTGAAGGGTCTTTGTATTCTTTCATACATTCTGAACACATCTTAAAAACTGCCATTGTAGTATTTGGTCTGTCATAGGGAATTTTAATAGTAATTGTGTAACGGGGGCCACAGTTTGTGCAGTTTATGAAGGGATAAAGGTATCTTCTGTCAGAAGGTGTAAAAAGCTCTCTGAGACAGTCCTCACATATGGAAACATCCTCTGATACATGAGTAAATCCTGCATCATCTATGCTTTCAATTATCTCAAAAGTTTGATAATTATTAAGTGGAAGCTCCTGAGTATCTATTGAGTAAATCTTTGCAAGTGGAGGAGGTTCATTTTGTAACTTTCTCAAAAACTCCCCAACTCTTTCCCCTTCTATCTCAATTGTCACTCCCTTTGATGTATTTGTAACAAACCCATTTAGATTAAGGGTTTTTGCAAGATTATAGACAAAAGGTCTGAACCCTACTCCCTGAACGACTCCTTTAACCTTTATGTGCAGGCGTTTCATGTATTAGAATAACATTAATTCTCTTACTGGAGAAAAGCTTTTTCTGTGAATGGGACAGGGGCCAAATTTTTTGAGAGCCTGCAGATGTTCTTTTGTGGCATATCCTTTATTTCTTTCAAAACCATACTGGCAATATTTTTCATGATAATTTTTCATTATTCTGTCTCTTGTAACTTTAGCTATGATGCTTGCAGAGGCAATTGAGGCACTCTTCTGGTCTCCCTTGATTATTGCTCTCTGAGATATTTTTAACTCTGGCAGGGAAAGAGCATCTATCAGTAAAAGTTCCACTTTTCTGCCAAGATTTTTATAAGCTTTAATCATTGCAAGGCGGGTAGCCTCAAGTATGTTTATTCTGTCAATTAGCTCTACATCAATAATTCCAATTCCTACAAAAGCATTACTGATTATCTGGTCAAAAAGGCTTTCTCTTTGCTCGGCAGTTAATTCTTTTGAATCCTTTATTCCTTCAATAAATACATTATCTCTGAAACTCACACAGGCTGCAACAACAGGACCTGCAAGGCATCCTCTTCCAGCCTCATCAATTCCAGCAATACTGCTGTATCCCTGAGCGAGAAAATACTCATCAAAGGCAAAAAGGTTCATGCCTTTTGATAATCTGTCTTTTCTTTAACCTTTGCCTCTTTACCTTTTTTTGTTCTTAAGTAGTAAAGTTTTGCTCTTCTTACCTCACCCCTTTTTACAACCTCAATTTTATCAATTATAGGACTATGAAGAGGAAATACACGCTCAACTCCTACTCCAAAGGAAATTTTTCTTACTGTAAAGGTTTCTCTCAATCCTTCGCCTCTTCTGGCAATAACAACTCCTTCAAAAACCTGAATCCTCTCTTTATCTCCCTCTTTAACCTTTACGTGAACCCTTACAGTATCACCTGGTTTGAAATCAGGGATCTCACTCTTTTTAAATCTTTCCTCTATAGCTCTAATTATTACCTGGTTCATGGACTCCCTCCAGAATTTTTTTATTTATTTCGGAGCAAAGCTCTTTGAGAATTTTCATTTCTTCACTGGATAAATTCTTCAACAAATCAGGTCTGTTTTTCAATGTATTTTTCAAGGCTTCTTTTTTTCTCCATAAAGCTATTTTTTTATGGTTACCACTTAATAGAATCTCAGGCACTTTCATTCCTTTAAATTCCTCTGGCCTTGTATAATGAGGATAGTCCAAAAATCCTCTCATAAAGGAATCTTCCTCTGCTGAAAGCTCATCTCCTAATGCTCCGGGTATGAGTCTTACAATACTATCTATTATAACCAATGCTGCCAGTTCTCCACCACTTAAAACATAATCTCCAATTGAGATTTCCTCATCCACAAAGGCTTTAACCCTCTCATCAATACCTTCATATCTTCCGCATATTAGAGTGAGCATTTTATCTTTTCTGTAAAACTCCTGAGCAATAGTTTGATTAAATCTTCTTCCCTGAGGTGAAAGTAAAATCACCTTTCTTGGTACATGATCACTTTTAATATGTGTCAATGCATTGTAAAAGGGCTCAATCTGCATAACCATTCCAGCTCCACCACCATAGGGATAGTCATCCACTTTTTTATGTTTATCAGTTGTAAAATCTCTTAAATTATGTATTTTCACTTCTGCAATCCCTTTATTTAATGCTTTTCCAAGAACGCCGTGCTTCAGATAGCATTCAATTAATTCTGGAAATATTGTTAAAACTTCAAATCTCATAAATTTTAATTTCAGGTCAAAAGAAAAGGGCGTGTTTATCACGCCCTTTATTTAATTCTTTAAATGGACTATTCTAAGATTTCAAGGACACATCTTTTACCCACTTTTGTTCCAGCAGCACCCAAGATGGTCCTCATAGCCCTTGCAGTTTTACCCTGCTTTCCGATTACCTTTCCAAGATCACTTGGAGCAACTCTGAGTTCATAAACAGTGGTTTTCTCACCCTCAATCTCAGTAACCTTGACCTCCTCTGGTTTGTCAACCAGTGACTTTGCCATTGTCTCAATGAGTGTCTTCATGCTCATGTTCTAACCTCCGTGCAAAAGAGTAGTAAATACCCAAATGGGTATGTTAAGCAGAAACGCGTTCAATTAACTTTTTAACAGTATCAGAAGGCTGTGCGCCCTTTTCAAGCCAGTAATTAACCCTCTCCATATTGAGATTAATCGCCGGTGGTTCTGTCTTAGGGTTATATGTTCCAACAATTTCAATAAAAGGTCCGTTTCTTCGAGATTTTGCATCAGCCACAACAACCCTGTAAAATGGTTTTTTCTTTGCTCCCAACCTCATCAGTCTAATTCTGACCAATTTCAACCTCCATTAATTAATTCTTCAACTTTAAATATATTATATTACTCATTATAAATTCAACTGTTCAAAAAAATAATATGTGACTTGACTTTAGAAATAACAGACAAACTCTCTTTTTAATCTAAAATTATAACCAACTGAAAATATACAGATATTGACAAAATTCTCCATTTTCGGGTATTTTTAAATTGTTAATGGGCCTATAGCTCAGTTCGGTTAGAGCGCACCCCTGATAAGGGTGAGGTGGTTGGTTCGACTCCAACTAGGCCCATAAAGTGTGGGGGTGTAGCTCAGTTGGGAGAGCGCCTGCTTTGCACGCAGGAGGTCGTGGGTTCGAATCCCTTCACCTCCACTTTTATTAGTCCAGGGAAGTCTAATCATGGCCAGTAACCTATATTCGTGCTATTGCAATTCAGTCAAATGAGAATTACTGATGATTATGTAAAGGACTTTGGCTGTTCTGACTGTAATTGTGAAAGCCATCTTTATTGGATGAAAAATGAGCCTTTTAATGAGGAAAGATTTATAGAAAGATTTATAGATATTATATTGAGATACAGGATAGAAGAAAGATTAAAGGCATTTTTGTAGCTGATAATCTACTTTTACACTACCCAGTGCAAAAAATTTATTGCTTCTAATATGAAGAAAATGTAAAAATAAAAAAACATAAAAAATTGATTAATGGAAAAAGAAGTCAAAGTATATGAAATTGAAGAAAAATGCACATTAAAACAGAAATTCGGCAAATGCCTAATTCCTTTCCGAGAAGCGAAATTTTGTCTGGACTGTTTCCCAATCCATATACAGCAACAGTGTCCAAACTGTCTTTCAGAGAAATGTGTGAGATTGATAGAACTGTTTCTGTCTGAGCCAGACCCAACTAATGAGAGAATTAGAGAAGTTATAAAAAAGGAGTTTCTCAAAATACCTTAAAAATCTACTTCACTACAAGCACAGCACATTTAGCATATTCAACGACTTTTGCGGATACACTACCAATAAGAAACTTTTTTGTCCCATGTTTTCCATGAGAGCCTGTAACAATGAGATCAACCTTCATTTTATGTGCGGTTTCAAGTATTTTCTCAGCGGGATCTCCTTCTCTTATAAGAAATTTCATCTCAATTGGTTTTCCCGAAAGGGATTTTCTTATTTTTTCCATATGTTCCTCTGTCTCTCTTTTAAGAACCTCAGTAATTCTCTGTCTGTCTGCATCAGGCAGTTCTGTAAGATAAAGCTCAGGAACAATAGCAAGTACAGTAAGAGATGAATTCATGCTCAAAGCAATTTCAAGAGCCTTCCTTAATGCCTTGTCTGATGCTTTTGAGCCATCATGTGCTACTAAAATTCTCTGCATTTTACTACCTCCTTTATATCTTAATCTTTTTTATTAAATCCCTGTTTTCTTTGAACCACTCAACTGTTTTTTTAATTCCTTTCTCTATTGAATACTTCGGTGACCATCCTATGTATTGCTTTGCTTCAGTTAAATCAGCCCATGTTGTATGAATATCTGCAGGATGTCTGGATTGCCACTGAATTTTTGCTTTTTTCCCAAGTAAGTCCTCAATTAAATTTATTACATAAATGAGCTCAACAGGTCTGTCATTTCCGAGATTTAGAATTTTATATCCATCAAGACTCAAGCATGCCACAGTAGCTTCTGCTATGTCTTCAACATAAGTGAAATCCCTTTTCTGTTTGCCATCACCATAAACAGTTATAGGTTTGTTTTCATCAATATTTTTTATGAACCTAAAAATACTCATGTCAGGTCTCCCAAAAGGTCCATATACAGTAAAATATCTTGGAATTATTGTGCTTATGCCATAAAGATAGTGATAGCTATAGCAGAAAAGCTCAGCAGACTTTTTTGAGGCAGGATACGGAGCAAGAGGTCTGTCTGTATTATCAGACACCCTGAATGGCATCTTTTCTGTATCACCATAAACACTTGAAGTTGAAGCAAGAATAAATTTTTTTATATAAAACTCCTTAGCACACTCAAGCAGATTAATCGTGCCTTGGACATTTGTATCAAGATATATCCAGGGATTTTCTACAGATGCCCTTACACCAGCTCTTGCAGCAAGATTTATAATTCCTTCTATTTTGTGAGATTTAAAAATATTTCTTAGTGTTTCAAGGTCTTCAATGTCTCCCTTATAAAAAATAAAGTTTTCAAAATCTTTAAGATTAGAAAGTCTTAGTTGCTTAATTTTTGGATCATAGTAATCATTTATATTGTCAATCCCTATTACTTTAAAACCTTTTTTGAGAAGCAGTTTAGATGTTGCCCATCCAATAAAGCCAGCACTTCCTGTTACCAGAATTGTTTGCATAGTTTTTTATTTTACCATAAAAAGTTATTTTCTTTGTTTGATTTTTATATTTACTGGAGTAAACTTGAAATCAAATGTTTCTCTGAGAAGTTTTTCAAGAAATTTTATATGATGCTGGCGCACTGCTGATTGATCATTTACAAATATTACAAAAGTAGGTGGTTCTGTACTCACCTGAGTTACATAATAAAATCTCAATTCTTTAGCGTCTGAGGACAGTACAACATCTTTCAATTTCAGATTAAAAAGTCTGTTCAGTTCAGAGGTGAGCACTCTTTTTCTGTACTGTTTCAGAATCTCATCAACAAGTGGAAATATTTTAGTCAACCTCGTTTTTTCCATTGCTGACACAGTCAGATAGGGTGCATAATCAACAAACCATAGTTTATGTTTTATTTCATCAGAGAAAAATTTAGCTTTCTTTTCTCTCTCATTATGTGGTATTAAATCCCATTTATTGATTAAAATTATAAGTCCCTTTTTTTGCTCAGCCACCATCCCGGCAATTCTCTGATCCTGATTTACTATACCCTCTACTGCATCAATAACAAGGGCAGCAACATCTGCTCTCTCAATGCTTCTTAAAGCTTTAAAATATGCCATTTTTTCAACATAGACTTCCTGTGAAAGCTCTCTTTTATAGTAGGAAAGCCTTTTAATCCCTGCTGTGTCAATAAGTAGATATTTTCTCCCATAGTAAGTGCATACAGAATCAACCGCATCTCTTGTAGTACCAGGTAGAGGGCTTACGATCATTCTTTTTTTACCGAGAAGAACATTAATGATGGTTGATTTGCCAACATTTGGGCGACCTATGATAGCTATTTTAGGCATTTGTTCCTTATCTGTCTTTTCTGTCTGAACCTTGGGAATCTTCTCGAGTATTCTATTTATAAGCTCTTCAAAGCCATATCCAGTAATTGCAGATACAGGTATTAATTGGTCTGTTCCTATAATGTAAAAATCATAGATTCTGCCGAGCTTTGAAGAATCATCTATTTTATTTACAACCCAGAGCACCTCCTTACCGGTCTGTCTTAATTTTTTTGCTGTCTCTATATCATCGGGAAGTATTCCCTCCTTTCCATCAAGAAGATGAATAATGAGGTCAGCCTCAGATATTGCTATTTCTATCTGTTCAATAATTTGCTGTTGAATTAAGTCCTTTATTTTTTCTTCAGGAAAGAAACCTCCTGTGTCAACAACACTAAACTGTTTATCATCCCATCTTGCAACTCCGCAATTTATATCTCTTGTAACCCCTGGAAGTCTGTCAGTTATTGCCTTAATTTTGTCTTCAGAGCTAATCATTCTATTGAAAAGGGTTGATTTGCCAACATTTGGTCTTCCCACAATAACTACAGTAAACATCTTTCCTTCAGGTCTCTGATTCTTTAGGCAGGATTATTCCGAGAGATTTAATTTTTTTGTAAAGATTGCTCCTTTCAATTCCAATATCTTCTGCTGTTTTTGTCATGTTCCATCTGTTTTCTTTTAATTTTTTCAGGATAAAATCCCTCTCAAAAGCATCTCTTGCTTCTCTTAATGTCTGGTAAGCAAAATATGTTTTCTCTTTTATTTTTTCTCTTATTATTCCTGTATTTTCAATATCTGAAATTTTTATTACCTCTGAAACTGTCATAATCATCAACCTTTCTATAGCGTTTCTTAATTCTCTTACATTGCCAGGCCAATCATAATCCTGAAGAATTTTCATTGCGTCATCTTCTATCCTCTTTTTTCCCCAGCCCTTTTCTCTACTGAATTCATCTATGAAATGATTAACAAGCTCAGGAATATCATCTTTTCTCTCTCTTAATGGAGGTATGTAAATAGGAACAACATTTAGCCTCCAAAAAAGGTCTTCCCTGAAGTTTCCCTTTTTTATTTCATCTGTGATATTTTTGTTCGTTGCAGAAATAATCCTAACATTTACTGTTAAGTTCTTGGTGCCTCCAACTCTCTGAAATTTCTGGGTTTCAATTACTCTTAGCAGTTTTGCCTGAGTAAGTAAAGACATGTCTCCAATCTCATCAAGAAAAAGAGTCCCTCCATTTGCAAGCTCAAATTTGCCAATTTTTTTCTCCACAGCGCCTGTAAATGCTCCTTTCTCATGACCAAATAATTCACTTTCTATAAGTTCCTGAGGAATTGCTGCACAGTTTACCTCAACAAAAGGAGCGTTTCTTCGTGGACTTAATGAATGAATCATTCTTGCAACAAGTTCTTTACCTGTACCACTTTCACCAAGTATTAAAACCCTTGAATCACCCCTGGCAATCATTTCAATCTGGTTTTTAATTTTCTTCATTATTTGAGAACTTCCCACAAGTTCATACTTTTTGAAAATGCTGCTTCTGAGTTTTATATTTTCACTCTCAAGATTTTTAAACTGCAATGCCCTTTCTGTTGTAAGTATAATTCTTTCAATTGAAAGAGGCTTTTCAAGAAAATCAAAAGCTCCAAGTTTTACTGCCTGAACTGCTATCTCAATATTTCCATGCCCAGAAATCATTATCACAGGAATCTGAGAATCTTTATCTTTTATCTTTTTTATTGCTTCAATTCCATTCATGCCTGGAAGCCATACATCAAGAAAAATTAAATCGATTTCTTCTTTTTCAAGAATGTGCAAAGCATCCTCTGCATCCTGAGCTGTAAATGTGCTGTATCCTTCATCCTCAAGAATTCCGGATACTGTGTCAAGAATTCCTATCTCGTCATCAACTATTAAAATTTTACCCTTCAAGCAGGCACCTCTATTCTAAAAATTGTTCCATTTGGCTCATTATCCATTACAGAGATTTTTCCACCATGCTCTGTTATAATCTTTCTTGCAATTGCAAGTCCAAGTCCTGTACCCTCCTTATTTCGCGAAAAATATGGCAAGAATAACTGCTGTTTTGTTTCCTCATCCATGCCAGGTCCTGTGTCAGCAATTTCCACAACAAGATTATTATTTAGCTTAACAGAAACTGTTATCTCACCCTTAGCATTCATTGCCTTTATAGCATTATCAATTATATTGATAAGAACTCTTTTAAACTCCTGAGGATCTAAAAAAACTGATCTGATTTCACTTTTAACAGCAAGATTTATCTTTACATCCCAGTATCCTTTATAAAGTTCTATAACATCTTCTATAACATTTAAAGGATTTAGGGATTCTTTTTTTAACTCTGGAAGTTTGCCAAGTTTCTGAAATGCCTCAATCAGATTTTTAAGGGATTGTACCTCCCTTATTATAGTCTCTGTAGACTTTTCAAATACTCTACTGAAGTCCTCATCTTTATTTTTCCATTTCTTTATGAGTCTTTCTGTTGCAAGTTTTATAGGTGTGAGAGGATTTTTAATCTCGTGAGCAAGTCTTTTTGCAACCTCTTCCCATGCAGCTGACTGCTGTGCCTTCACAATATCTGTAATATCATCAAATATTACAAGAAATCCAGTAGCCCTGTGTTTATCTGATTCTCTGAGAGAGACAATTCTTGCTTTAATCATTTTGGTTCTTCCTTTTATTTTTATATTTAAATCTTTAGCAATCTCATAAATTCTTTCCTGTGAAAGCCTCATCACAAATTCTTTTAATTCATCAGATTCAATAAATTTTAATAGTTCTTCATAATGTCTATTTTCTACTTTATCCTTTGATATCTGAAGTATTTCCTCACCAGCTCTGTTTATTTTTAAAATTCTACCATCAAAACTCACAAATATAACACCTGATGTTATGTTTGAAAGCATTTTTTCAAGCAGGACATTTCTTTCAGATAAATCCATATAAGCTTTGTCAAGCTTTTCTATCATCTCATTGAAGGAATTAACAAGTATTCCAATCTCATCAGAACTCTTACTTAGAATTTTAACCTTCAGGTTACCCTCTGCAACTCTGTTGGTTGCCTGAACAAGTTCCTTAATTGGGGTTGTTATTTCCTGGGAAATTTTTAATGATGCCCAAAGTGCTAAAAATACAACTATCAAACTTAAAAAGCCGAGAAACATGAAATAGTTTGATTTTGCAGATTTTCTCAGAGAACCCATTTTAAGAAATTCTTCATGATGAACCTTAAGTTGTTCAACCTTCTTTGTGATATGAGGAGGAATCCGTGTTTCTGCAACAATAACTCCATTTTTGTAAGGCATAGCAGAAATGATTATATCTGCATCTTTGGTGGAAAGAACCTGAGCTGATTTCTTTCTATTGAAGGCTTCTTTTACACTTTCAGGCATACCAGTAAATGGTTTTTCTATTTTTTTAATTGTGATCCCTTGAGGAAGTCCTTTAATCTTTCCTTTTGAATAATCCTCAAGGATGTTGAGCAGATTTTCCTTTTCAAGATCATAAAAAGCTTTAACAGCGCTGGCTGCATTTGAAACGATTTCTCTGTTAGATTTGGAGAAAATTTTATCTATTGAGCTTTCAAGAACTCCGCTGAAAGCGATAAATAAAAGTATTGATGGTATTAAAACAAGCCCGACAAAAATTGTTACAATCTTTATCCTGAATCTATAACCTGGCACTTCTCTGTGTTTTTCAAGATAAAGCTTGAAAAGACTTCTTATAACAAAAAATCCAAGTGTAATAATGGAGATTATATTTATAACAAAAAGTGAAACAATTATAAATCTTGTAGGAATCTGTTCAGGAGGAAGTTTCAAAATGTATATTTCAAAACTCAAGACAACAAAGAGTAATCCTGAAAGAAAAACAGGGAAAAAATATTTTTTAATTTTTTTCTTCATGGCAGTTTAAAAATCTCCGATTCTTTAGTTATTTTCTTTTCATAAGTTGGAATAAAAAACAAAATATGTTCAAGAACCGACGGAAGTTTCTTTATATTTGATTCAACAGTAATCTTTATATAATATTTTCCTTCTTCCAGATTATTGATATCCGAGATTTTTACTGTATCAATGTTTAAAGCACAGTTAAGTGCCTGCTGCCAGCTTTTGAATCTTTTTTCTATCACTCTATCTTCATATAATGTCTTTATAATATATTCATCCTTTATAGGATCAGATATTAGAGTTTTCTGTATAAGGTATCCTTTTATGAACTCATCAGGAATAATTGGCCATCTTCTGAAAAGTTCTATCAGAATTGAAAGATTTTTCCCCAAACCACTTTTAAAATCTTCAATAAATTCTTGTGATGGTACTATCGTTGCTGTAACTAATAAAGAGTTGCTGCTTTTTTGAACCTCCATTTTGACATTTTCAATACTGTAAGCAATTGAGGTTGAAATAATTATAAATCCTGCTATCAAAATGCATCTCAAAAACTTTTTCATCAGTTTTATTATATTATTTTTGCTTTACTTTTTATTAATATTTATGATAAAAACTCCAAGAGATGATGGTTAAAAAATTTTTAATCATTATTTTTTTAATTTTATTAACACTGGTTTATGCTCAGGATAACAGGAAGATATTTTTAAAATCTGGAAAACATAAGGATTTTTACAGATTTGTTTTTATTTGTGAAAAATCTGAGATTACCAACTCAATTAATATAAACTTATTGAATGACGGGAAAATAAAAATATTCTTTCCTGATATTTTTGAGATAGAATATGAAGGAAGGATTTTAGAAGAAGATGATAGCATAAGGGGGATTAAAACCCTGAAAAAAGATAAAGTGCTTGTTATTGAAACATCAGATATAGAAGAAATAAAAGTAGCAAGATATGATTCTCCTTCAAGACTGGTTATAGATGCTTATTTTAAGGAGTCAGTTGAAAGACAGAAAGTTTTAAAATCTTTATCTATACTGATTGATCCAGGACATGGAGGTAAAGATACAGGATTTCAAATTAAAGAAAATAAAGAGAAAGATATTGCTCTATATATTGCAAAGACAGTAGCTTCAAGATTAACACAGAAAGGTATAAAAGCCTCCCTGACAAGAGCTTCTGATGAGGATTTAACACTCAGCAGAAGGATGAAAATTGAAAATAGCTTGAAACCGTCTTTGTTTCTGAGTATTCATCTTTGCAGTTCTGATAATTTTTATATTTATACATCACCAAAAATAAAAAATCCTGACATCATGGTAAATCCCTTTATCAGAAAATTGAAAGAAAAATTTTCAGAACCAGTTTATACTGAAAAGCTTCCGCTTTTTCTTCTTGAAAAAACAGTTTCGCCTGCTTTAATGATTGAGATACCAAAACGGGCTCTTTTAGATAAAAACTATACTAATAGAGTTATAGATGTACTGGTTCAGGCAATTATTGAAAAATTTGCATTGGTGGAGGAAAAAGAAAAAAGTGAATAAAAAATTCATTTTGACTGGATTTATCATATTAATAATCGTTACAGCAATTGGAATTTATTTTTATCTTCAGAAAAACAAAGAAAGTGTTTATTTTTACAAGACTGAAACAACACAGCATATTAAAAATTTTAAAATATATTTACCATCTTCAGCTGGATTAACAACAAAGGAAATATATTTAAAGAGCGAGACGGACTTAAAAAATCTTGAAAGGCTCATAGAAAACTTTCTCAGAGAACTGCCTTCACCTCAGAAAAATACAAAGATTTTAGGAGTATACAGAGATAAAGAAAATACAGTTTATGTAGATTTTTCAAAAGATTTCGCCTCTGCACAGGATGCACGCGGAGAATATTTTCTGGTTATAGCATTTTATAAAACACTTGGTGAGAATTTTGAGTGGATAAAAGATATAAAAATCTTAGTAGAAAGTAAAGAAATAGAAACAGTTGCTGGACATGTCTCATGTGAAGCCATTTAAAGGAGGTTGAAGAGGATTGATGAAAGAAAAACCTATAGGTATTTTTGATTCAGGTGTGGGAGGTTTGACTGTTTTAAAAGAAATATCCATTTTATTACCAAATGAGAATCTGCTTTATCTTGGTGATACAGCAAGGGTTCCTTATGGAATACGCTCCTCTGAGACTGTGATAAGATATTCTCTTGAATGTGCAGGCTTTCTTTACAGAAAGGGAATCAAGATGCTTGTTGTAGCATGTAACACTTCATCATCTGTCAGTCTCCAGGCTTTAAAAGAAAAATTACCGATTCCTGTTGTTGGTGTTATTGAGCCTGGTGTAAGGGCGGCGCTAAAAACTACAAAAAATGGGAAAATTGGAATTATAGGTACAGAAGCAACTGTTCAAAGCAAAGCTTATCCAGAAAAGATCAAATCAATAACTCCTTCTGTAGAGGTTTTCTCAAAGGCTTGTCCATTGTTTGTTCCATTGGTTGAGGAGGGTATCTTTGAAGGACAGATTGTTGACCTTGTAATAGAAAACTATCTAAAAGAAATGAAACATGCTAATATTGATACACTGATTCTCGGATGCACTCATTATCCACTGCTCAAAAAATCAATTGAAAAATACATGAATGGTGTCCAGCTTGTTGATTCCGCAAAGGAAGTAGCTTTGAGTGTAAAGGAAGTTCTTCTCAGTAAGGATCTTATAAATGATAAATCACCAAGTGGGCTGAAAACTTTTTATGTAACTGATGCTCCGGAAAGATTTAAAAAAATAGGTGAAATTTTTTTAAATTGTGAAATAAATAGTATCTTTAAGGTTTCCTTTGAGGAGGGGATATGAGACCTGATGGCAGAAAGAATGACGAACTGAGACCGATAAGAATCATCAAAGGTTTTATCAAAAATGCTGATGGCTCAGTTTTATTTGAAATCGGAAATACCAGAGTTGTTTGTACTGCTTCAATAGAAAATAAGGTGCCACAGTTTTTAAAAGACCAGAAAAAAGGATGGATTACAGCTGAATATGGAATGTTACCACGTTCAACTCCAACAAGAATGATAAGGGAGTCTACTGCCGGGAGGGTTGGTGGAAGAACACATGAGATTCAAAGACTCATTGGAAGGTCATTGAGAGCTGTTGTTGATCTTGAAAAAATTGGAGAAAGAACAATATGGATAGATTGCGATGTAATTGAAGCTGACGGAGGAACAAGAACAGCCTCAATAACTGGTGGATACATTGCACTCTGTGAAGCAATTAAAAAAGCCATAAATGCTGGCATAATTGAGGAAGACCCTGTTAAAGACAGCATCGCAGCTGTAAGTGTTGGAATAGTAATTGGAGAACCAAGACTTGATCTTTGCTATGCTGAAGACTCCCAAGCTGAAGTTGACATGAATGTGGTTATGACAGGTTCTGGAAAGTTTGTTGAACTACAGGGGACTGCTGAAATAATCCCATTTTCAAGGGAAAATTTACTTCAGCTTATATCCTTGGCTGAAAAGGGAATAAGGGAGATTATAAGGATTATTAAAACATTTGAGTAGGTATGTATCATGTATTAATTTTACATTTTGATGATACATACTTTCATCAAAAAAATTTAAGAAGAAAGGCTGCAGTTGAGATAGATTTGCGTCTCCTTAAAGGAACAAAATTCATGTGCACTCGGGATGTATTGAGGCTTGTGGACAAAATGATTCCAGATATCAGATCCTGGATATGTTTTACAGGAAAAGGAGAGTACCACTATATTTCATTTATTTTTTTGAAAAGAATAAAAGAACCTTTCAGTCTTGTAATTGTTGATAATCATCTTGATATGAAATACTCAAATGAAGAGCTTATAAGATGTGATTCCTGGGTTTACAATGCTGGGATGCTTGAAAATCTTGAAGAAATTTTCTATATAAACTCATCAAGGATTGGAAGAATTCCTGAAACGAGATACCCAGTATATCTGAGCATAGACAAGGATATTCTTGACAAAACCTATTTATTAACCGGATGGTCGCAGGGTAAATCTTCACCATATCAAATTTTTAGTTTTCTTTCAGAGATTTCATCTACTACCAGAATAATAAGCTTGGATATATGTGGAGAACCAGAGCCTGACAACATAAGGGAGTTAAAAAAAAGTGAAACAATAAATCTTTCAATTCTTAGATGTTTGAAATTAAAAACTCTCAAAAAACCAGCATAATTAATTTACTTAAACTATTTCAATTATATATAATACTGTAACATGAAAATAGCTATTGGAGCAGATCATGCAGGGTTTGAATTAAAGGAATTTTTATCCCATTTTGTAAAGGAAATGGGGCATGAGGTTATTGATATGGGAACAGGTTCAAATTCATCTGTTGATTATCCAGACTATGCAGAGGCAGTTTCACAGGCTGTATCTGAAGGCAAAGTTGACAGGGGCATTCTTATCTGCGGAACAGGAATAGGCATGTCAATAGTTGCAAATAAATTCAAGAATGTAAGGGCAGCACTGTGTAACGAGCTTTACACTGCTAAAATGTCAAGGCTTCATAATGATTCAAATGTTCTTGCAATTGGTGGAAGGATTGTGGGGAAAGACCTTGCAAAGGAGATAGTAAATGTGTGGATTAATACCCCATTTGAAGGTGGAAGACACTGCCGTAGAATTGAAAAGATACATCTTATAGAAAGGAAGGTTATTGATAAATGAAAATACTCTCCTTAAAAAATGTTGATCCTGAAGTTTACTCTCTAATCAGGCAGGAAAGAAAAAGAGAAACGAATAAAATCTTGATGATCGCCTCTGAAAATTATGCAAGCAGGGCAGTTATGGAGGCTCAGGGTTCATTTTTTACAAATAAATATGCAGAAGGTTATCCTGGCAGAAGATACTATGGTGGATGCGAATATGCTGATGAGGTTGAAAGAATTGCACAGGAGAGGGCAAAAAAACTCTTTGGAGTAGAACATGTGAATGTCCAGCCTCATTCAGGAACACAGGCAAATATGGCAGTATACTTTGCTATGCTACAACCAGGTGACACAATTATGGGAATGAGTCTCACGCATGGTGGACATCTGTCACACGGCTCACCAGTTAACTTTACAGGAAAGCTTTATAAAACAGTATTCTATGGAGTGAATAAAGACACAGGTTATATTGATATTGAGGAGGCAAGAAAGCTTGCGCATGAATATAAACCAAAGATAATTATCACAGGCGCAAGTGCATATCCAAGAATTATTGATTTTAAAGTCTTTGCTGATATTTCAAAGGAAATTGGTGCATATCTGATGGCAGATATTGCTCATATTGCTGGATTGGTTGCAGCAGGACTCCATCCATCACCTGTCCCATATTCAGATTTTGTTACAACCACAACTCACAAAACACTGAGAGGTCCTCGTGGCGGAGTTATAATGTGCAGGTCTGAGTATTCAAAGGCAATTGATAAAACTGTCTTTCCTGGAATTCAGGGTGGGCCTCTTGTCCATGTAATTGCTGCAAAGGCTGTTGCATTTAAAGAGGCACTTACAGAAGAATTTAAGAATTATCAGGAACAGGTTGTAAGAAATGCAAAGGTTCTTGCCAATTCTTTGATTAAAAAAGGATTTAAACTTGTCTCTGGTGGAACTGACAATCATCTCATTCTTGTTGACCTTACAAATTTTAATCTAACTGGCAAAGAGGCAGAGGAGGCTCTTGACAGGGCAGGAATAACAGTAAATAAAAATACCATCCCTTTTGATACAAAGCCTCCAACTGTGACATCCGGAATAAGAATTGGTACACCGTGTGTGACAACAAGAGGTATGGGTGAGGAAGAAATGGAGGAAATTGCGGAGATTATTGAAAGAGTGATAAAGAATGTATCTAATGAATCAGTTATAAAGGATATGCGTAAAAAAGTTCAGGCACTCTGTAAGAGATTTCCAATTTACTGATTTTCTCTCAGACCTTTAAAAAATTTCTGGAGAATCTCACGGCATTGTTCTTCAAGAATTCCTCTTTCAATCTCAACCTGGTGATTGAGCCTATCATCCTGCAGTATTCTGTAAAGACTAACAACACCTCCTCCCTTAGGATCATCACATCCATATATAAGTTTTTTAATTCTTGCATGAACTATAGCAGCAGCGCACATGATACATGGTTCTTTTGTTACATAAAGCGTGGCATCAGTAAGTCTCCATGTATTGAGAAGTTTTCCAGCTTTTTTTATTGCCAGAATTTCAGCATGAGCAGTTGGATCATGAGTTGTCTCTTTTCTGTTATGAGCCTTTGAAATTATTTTGTTGTTTACAACTATTACAGCTCCAACAGGAATTTCACCCTTTTTGTATGCCTTTAATGCTTCCCTTAATGCTTCTTTCATGAAATGGATGTCAGAAGCCAGTTTGTCCACTCATCAATACCCTGTCCTGTTTTGCATGAGACTTCAAATATTTTTATCTTTGGGTTAAGAGACTGAGCATCTCTTTTGATTTTATCAATACTGACATCAAGAAAATCTTTAAGATCTATTTTATTAATTATTAAAACCGAAGATTCCTGAAACATCAAAGGATATTTAAGGGGTTTGTCATCACCTTCTGTTAAACTCAGTATCATTACCTTTATGTCCTCACCGACCTTAAACTCAGCAGGACAGACTAAATTGCCAACATTTTCAATAAATAAAACATCCAGATCCTTCAATGGCAAATCCTTTGCTGCTTCAGCTATCATATTTGCGTCAAGATGGCAAGCTCCTTCTGTATTGATCTGAACAACAGGAATCCCTAATCTGTCAATCCTTTCTGCATCTTTAGTGCCTGTGATGTCACCCTCAATAACTCCAACTCTGACTCTGTCTTTAATTGTCTGAATAGTTCTTTCAAGAAGAGAGGTTTTACCAGCACCTGGAGAACTCATCAGGTTTATTACATAAACACCCGCATCCTTAAAAAGTTTTTTGTTTTCTTCTGCTATTCTGTCATTAGCATCAAGTATTCTTGTGGTTACTTTAATTTTCATTACTTACCTCCATTTCAGTTATATTAAGTTCTTTCCCAGCTGTTATTTGCAGTGATAAACTACCACAGAATGGGCATAAAAAAATCATATAAGACTCATTGCTTTCAAATTCTTTGCCACACTCCCTGCAGATGCCTTTCACAGGAATCTCCTCAATAATCAGTTCAGCCTGCTCAGCAGGTGTGTTTTCTTTTAGGACATCAAATGCAAAAAGTAGAGCATCAGGCATAACACCTGTTGCTCTACCAATTAAAACCCTAATTGACTGAATTTTCCTGTAACCATTTTTACTGCACTCATTTATTGCAATATTTAACAGTTCAGAAGCAATTGATGCTTCATGCATCAGCCTTCTTTCTCCTTGGAAATCTCTTTTTCATATGCTTCTTTCCCTGCTTCAACTGCCTTTGTAAGAGCTGATTTTTTCTCCTCAAGTGTTTCTTTAGCCTTCTCAAAAGTTGAGGCTATTTTCCCTTTTGCCTCTTTAATATAAGTTCCTGCTTTTTCCTTTACATCCTCTGCTGTTTCTTTAATTTTTGCTCTTGTTTCTCTTCCTGATTGAGGTGCTAAAAGTAAAGCAAGTCCTGCTCCTACAATTCCTCCTAAAAGAAAGGATAAAAATAAAGATTTTGCAGTGAAACCTCTTTCTTCATTCATTTTTTTTACCTCCTTTCTTTAAATTTTCTAAAAAAACCGAAGCTGCCACACTTACAGCTGTTTTTAAAGCACTGCCTTTTAAAGAAAGCGAACTTTTTAGTTTATTAACTGCATCAATAAGCTCATTAACTATTAAAATTAATTTTTCTACAGTATTTGAAAGAAGCCTGATCCTTCCTGTTACCTCATTAATATCTTCAATTGAGATACGGACTGCCTGTATTGCTTTTTCAGTTTCTGTGATGGCAGGATCAAGTTTTAATTTTGTAGAGTTAAGAAAATCTTTTAATGAGTTAATGCCTCTTCTTAACTCAACAGATACAACAATCAGAAAGACAACTGCAGCAATAAGGCTCAGAGTTGCAAGAAAATATCCGATACTTAACAGAACTATCAATGTTTCATTCATTTGTGCCTCCTTAAAAGGATAACATTTTAAATATTAATGTGGCAAATTCTTAATCTGTTTTTTTGCATAAAAAATTCTCTGAATGACTGTTATCCAGCTGAGAATAGTAAGAATTAAAATAACAGGATAAAGAAAGCCTGTTAAACATGCAAATGCAAGCAAAATAAGTCTTTCAGGTCTCTCTATAATACCAACCTTGCATGACAGACCCAGTCCTTCAGACCTTGCTCTTACATAGGAAATCAAAAATGATGCTATTGCACAAAGAAAACTGAGTATAATGGCATTTTTATCAAGATGATGGGAAAAATACCATACTATACCAAGAAAAATAAATCCATCTGCAATTCTGTCAAGAGTTGAATCAAGTAAAGCTCCAAATTTTGTAACCCTTCCATTTACCCTTGCTACTATTCCATCTATTAAATCAAAGGCTCCTCCAGCAAGAATGAATATACCACCAAGAAAAAGGTTGAAGGGTATTATAAATCCAGCAGATGATGTAATAATCATTCCCAGTACAGTAATAATATTGGGATTAACAGGAAGGGCCTTTGCTAAAGGTGAAAGGGGTTTATCTAAAAAATGACTGAATTTTTCACTGAGCAAGTTACCTTTCCCTCTTACCTTCTATAAACTCCTCCACCATACTTCTCGCAATTTCGTCAGAATATTGAACTCGCGGATGCTTCATAAAGTAAGCTGAGGCAGATGCAAGCAAACCTCCTGTTTTTCTGTCTAAAGCCAGCTTGCAGCATCTTATAGCATCTATAACAACACCTGCACTGTTTGGAGAATCCTCAACACTCAGTCTGAGTTCAAGACTGATAGGAACATTACCAAAAATCTCTCCTTCAATTCTCAAAAAACATATTTTGTTATCATTAAGCCAAGGAATATAGTCAGAAGGTCCAATATGAACATTTTCAGGCATGATATCATGAAAGATTTGACTTGTTACAGCTTCTGTCTTTGAAATCTTTTTTGAGACAAGTCTGTTTCTGTTAAGCATATTAAGAAAATCTGTATTGCCTCCAACATTTAGCTGATACGTTCTGGTTATTTTAACCCCTCTATCCATGCAGAGTTTTGTAAGAACTCTATGAACAATTGTTGCACCAATCTGGCTTTTAATGTCATCACCTATTAGTGGTATTTTCTTTTCTTCAAATTTTTTTATCCATTCATCGTTTGAGGCAATGAAAACAGGAATACAGTTTATAAATGCAACATGAGCTTCAACTGCTGCCTGAGCATAATATTTTGTTGCTTCTTCTGAGCCAACAGGAAGATAGTTTACCATTATCTCTGCTTCTGATTCTTTTAAAACCTTCACAACATCCACAGGAGCAGATTTTGATGGAATAAATCTTTTGCTTTCAGGATAATTCTTCATATGCTCAGCAAATCCATCAAGTATTGGTCCCATGGAGACCTTTACTGGATAATCCGGTAAATGAGGATAAAAAGCTGTGGTGCAGTTCGGATTGGCAAAAACTGCCTCCTTTAAAGGTTTGTTTACTTTTCTTTCATCTATATCAAATGCAGCAACAACTTCTATATCTCCGGGCAAATAACCTCCAAGATTAAAATGCATTAAACCAGGTATCTGTCCTTCAGGTTTGTGCATCTTGTAATACTCAATTCCCTGAATCAAAGCACTCGCACAATTTCCAACCCCAACAATTGCGAGTTTAATCTTTCCCATACCAGCTCCTTTTTTATAAAAAAAAATTTGCTAAAACAAGATTTTATAAACTAATAAATGCCTTTATGTCAAGAATTAAAACTGTTGATTTAATTTATCATTGGATTTTACAATATTTTTTAGATGTGACAGAATATCAATCTCACATAAATAATTTTCTGAATTATATCCGAATTCAGAGAGGTGATTCACCTCATACTCTCAGAGCATACAAAAAAGATCTTGAAGAATTTTTCATATTTGCCAAAGTTGAGCCTGAAAAAGTTGACCCGATGAAAATCAGAGGTTTTATTTCGGAAAATATACTGAATGGAAAATCCAAGACAACTGTTGCAAGAAAACTTTCAACCCTGAGGTCCTTTTTTTCTTATCTTTATTCGGAAGGAATTATAAAATTCAATCCTGCAAGAGTTGTACCCTCAATAAGAGCAAGCAGAACTCTACCAAAGTTTTTAACAGTTGATGATGCTTTCAGAATCGTTGAAGCACCATCTGAGGACAGCTTTACAGTTCAAAGAGACAGAGCAATTCTTGAGATTCTTTACGGTAGCGGAATCAGGGTAAGTGAACTCTGCGGATTAAATCTCGATGACATTGACCTCAGAGAAGGACTTATAAAAGTTCGTGGAAAAGGCAATAAAGAAAGAATCGTTCCTGTAGGAGAGAAAGCAAAGGAGGCATTGAAAAAATACCTTGCTATAAGACAGATATTACGTATTAAGAAAAAACTCATAGCAGAAGAAACTCCGCTTTTTATAAACAATAGGGGTAAAAGGATCTCTACAAGACATGTAAGGCGGATTGTTGACAGATATGCAAAAGCTGCTGGAATGCTTGAAAAAATAGGGCCACATACCCTGAGACACACATTTGCAAGCCATCTTCTTATGGAAGGTGCGGATTTGAGAGTTATTCAGGAATTATTAGGACACGCGTGTCTTTCAACAACTCAGATTTACACTCATGTGGATCTAAAACATTTAATGGATGTTTATGATAGATCTCATCCGCTGTCAAAGGAGGAATAGATGCAAATCATAGGAACAACGGTTTTATGTGTAAAAAGGAACAATTCTGTTATAATGGCATCTGATGGACAGGTTACAATGGGTAACACTGTGCTTAAACACAATGCAAAAAAAATAAGAAAAATTTATAACGGACAGGTTCTCACTGGTTTTGCAGGTTCAACTGCAGATGCTTTCACACTTTTTGAGAGATTTGAAGGGAAACTGGAGACTTACAAAGGAAATCTTTTAAGATCCGCTGTTGAACTTGCTAAGGACTGGCGAACTGATAGAATTTTAAGAAGGCTTGAAGCCTTGCTGATAGCTGCTGACAGGGAGCATATACTCATAATTTCAGGAAATGGAGATGTAATTGAGCCAGAAGATCAGATTGCAGCAATTGGTTCTGGAGGTCCATATGCTTATGCTGCAGCAAAAGCACTTTATGAAAACACTGAGCTAACTGCAAAACAGATAGCCATGAAGGCAATGGAGATAGCATCAAAAATATGTATCTATACAAACAATATTATTATTCTGGAGGAATTAAGCTGATGGAAAATTTAACTCCCAAGAAGATAGTTGAAGAGCTTGATAAATTCATTATCGGACAGAATCAGGCAAAGAGAGCTGTTGCAATTGCCTTGAGAAATAGATTCAGAAGACAGCTCCTGCCAAAGGAACTCAGAGATGAGGTGCTTCCCAAGAACATTCTGATGATTGGTCCAACAGGAGTTGGAAAAACCGAGATTGCAAGAAGGCTTGCAAGGCTTGTAAATGCACCTTTTGTTAAGGTTGAAGCATCAAAGTTCACAGAAGTTGGTTATGTAGGAAGGGATGTTGAATCAATAATCAGGGATCTTACAGAGGTTGCAATGAATATGGTAAAGCACGAGCATACTGAGAGAGTTCAGGAAAAGGCAAAGCAGATGGCAGAAGAGAGAGTTCTTGATATCCTTTTGCCTCAACCAAGATATGGAAGGGATATGGATACACTGGAGGAAAAATCAAGATACAGGGAAACAAGGGAAAAACTGAGGAAACAGCTCAGAGAAGGCTTACTTGATGAAAGATATATTGAGATAGATTTAAAGGAAAAAATTGTCCCTTTTGGCATAATCTCTAATGTTGCAATGGAGGAGATTGAAATAAACCTTAAAGAGATGCTTGGAAGTTTTTTGCCTGAAAAAGTGAAAAGAAAAAAGGTGAAAATTCCTGAGGCTTTACAGATATTCACTCAGGAAGAGGCTAATAAACTGATTGATATGGAAAAGGTAACAAAGGAGGCAATTGAAAGAGTTGAGCAGACAGGAATTGTATTCATTGATGAAATTGACAAGATTGTATCAGGTGGAGACACATACGGACCTGATGTGTCCCGTGAAGGAGTTCAGAGGGATCTGCTTCCAATTGTTGAAGGTTCAACTGTTACAACAAAATACGGACCTGTAAGGACTGATCACATACTTTTTATTGCTGCAGGAGCATTTCATGTTGCAAAACCTTCTGATCTGATACCTGAGCTGCAGGGAAGATTTCCAATAAGAGTGGAGCTGAGTTCTCTGGGCAAGGAGGAATTTGTGAAAATTCTTACAGAACCTGACAATGCTCTTATAAAACAGTACAATGCTCTTTTAAGCACAGAAGGAGTTGAGCTTGAGTTTACAGAGGATGGCATAGTTGAGATTGCAGAGATTGCACAGCAGGTAAACGAAAAAACCGAAAACATCGGAGCAAGAAGACTTCATACTGTAATGGAAAAACTCCTTGAAGATATTTCTTTTAATGCTTCAGAGTTAAAGGGGCAGAAAATCGTTATTGATGCAAAGATGGTAAGAGAAAAATTAAGTGAAATACTCAAAAGTGAAGACCTCAGCAGATACATTCTATAGGTTGAAAATTAAGAGGCTTAAATGGAGTGTTTTATTTATTATCTGTATGACAGTTTGCTGTGCTCCTAAAAAGCCTCCCATAGTTGAATACTTCCCTGAAGGTGCTCAAAAAGGTGTAGCATCTTGGTATGGACCTGATTTTCACGGAAGACCAACTGCATCGGGCGAAATATACAATATGTATGATTACACATGTGCACATAGGGAATATCCATTTGGAACAAAGCTTAAAGTTACAAATCTTCAAAATGGTAAAAATGTGGTATGTACAGTAAATGACAGAGGTCCTTTTGTTTCTGGAAGAGACCTTGATCTGTCATATGCATCAGCAAAAAAGATTGAATTAATCGGTTCGGGAACAGCTGAGGTTTTAATGGAACCGCTTGGAAGGGATCTGAGATATGTAAGATATGTAAAATATACTCCGCTGTCTGGAGCACTAACAATTCAGGTTGGTGCTTTCCGTGAGATTGAAAATGCTACAAGACTTAAACAAGCTTTAAGTTTGAGGTATCATAATGTATATATAAATAAAGTAAACATTAAGGGAGAGACCTTTTACAGGGTCAGGGTTGGAAAATTTACAAACTATAATGAAGCTTACAGCACTGCAAAAACAATGGGACAGGAAGGTTACAGGGTGATTATTACAAATTATGATGGAGGAAAGGATGAAATTTGAAGATGTTGTGAGGTTTCACGGACACAGTTGTCCGGGGCTTGCAGTTGGATACAGGGTTGCAATGGCTGCGGTTGAAGAACTTAACTTAAAAGAGCGTCCTCAAGATGAGGAAATTTTATGCATTGTTGAAAATGACTCCTGTGCTGTAGATGCTGTGCAAGTTATTACAGGATGCACATTTGGAAAAGGAAATCTCATATTCAGAGATTATGGAAAGCAGGTTTACACATTCATAGATAGAAAGAGTGGGAAGGCTGTAAGAATCTCAGTAGATTTTGAGTTTAATGAATCTGAACAGGAAAAGGAAATCTGGCAGAGATTCATAAATGGTGACAGAACACAAGAAGTTGTAAATTTTATCCAGAAAAGAAAAAATGAGAAAATAAAAAAGATACTTGAAGCAAGAAAGGCAGAGCTTCTTAAAATAACCTATCCTGAGATTATACCACCCAGACAAGCAAGAGTTTTCAAAAGCCTCAGATGTGAACACTGTGGGGAAAAGGTTGCGGAAGCAAGGGCAAGGCTTTTAAACGGGAAAATTCTTTGTATTCCATGTTTTGAATCTTCATTATGAGTGAAATAAAAGTAACACTTACAGGAATTGCACACCTTGGAGAGGCAATTGGTAAAATTAACGGAAAAGTTGTGTTCATTCCTTATGGTATCCCTGGTGAGACTGTTAAGGCAAAAATTACAAAAGATGAAAGAGATTACTGTAAAGCTGAGATTATTGAAGTTATAGAGCCTTCATTTTTCAGAGAAAACCCACCATGCAGAGTTTTCGGAATATGCGGAGGATGCAGTTTTCAACATATTGCCTACAGTTATCAGATAAAACTTAAAGAGATGGTTGTTATGGAGCAGCTTAAAAGAATTGGTGGATTTGAGAATCCTGAAGATTTCTTAAAGCTTACAATAAAGGCGGAGAGTCCATATAATTACCGCAATAGAGCGGATTTTTCAATAAACAAGCAGAATCTTCTGGGCTTTAAAATGCGAGGAACTCATAAATTTATTCATGTTGAATACTGTCACATAATGCATAAAGAAATAAATAAAATGCTTTTAATGCTTCAGGGTAAATCTCCAGGAAGAAAAACACATAATGTAACCATAAGATATGGTGTGAATACAGGACAGATGCTCATCCAACCAGAGATTGATACCAGGGAGATAGAAACAGGTCAGAGGTTTTACACGGAAAAACTTTTTGGTAAAGAGTTTATAATTTCTGCATCTTCATTTTTTCAGGTTAATACCTTTCAGGCAGAAAAATTGATTCAGGCTGTTCTGAATTATATTAATGAAGATGACACAACCATTATAGATGCCTATGCAGGGGTTGGAACATTTACAGTGTTTTTAGCTGAAAGGGCAAAAAAAGTGGTTGCAATTGAAGAGGCACGGACTGCTTGCAGGGATGCAAGGATGAATCTGAATAATTTTGATAATGTAACCTATTATTGTAAAAAGACAGAGGAGGTACTTCTGATGAATGATATTATTGGTGATGTAATAGTCCTGGATCCACCCAGAACTGGATGCATGAAAGAAGTGCTTGATGCAATTGCCAAAAAAAATATCAAAAAGGTTATTTATGTTTCCTGTGAGCCATCAACTCTTGCAAGGGACTTAAAATATCTGAAAGAAAAGGGATATAAACTTATTGAAATTCAACCTGTTGATATGTTTCCTCAGACATATCATATTGAAAATGTAGCCTTATTGAGACATAAATTTGCGATATCATAACCTCTTCTTCTTTACCCTTTTTCATACTTTATTTTTGATACTCTCTGACCAACCATTTCAATTACTCTAAAAATTTTACCATTAACATTTACAGTATCGCCAACGCGAGGAATTTTTTGAAGTGCTGTAAGAATAAATCCTCCAAGGGTATCATATTCTTCTGATTCTTCAATTTCTATTCCGTAGTCTTCTTTTAAATCTCTTATTGAAATAGCTGCATCAATTATCATTGAACCATCAGGAAGTATAATTACTGGCATTTCCGTATCATACTCATCCCTTATCTCACCTACAAGTTCTTCAATAATGTCTTCAAGTGTCACCAGTCCAGTTACAACACCATATTCATCAACAACTACTGCCATATGAACTCTCTTTTTCTGCATTTCTTTAAGCAAAATGTTTATTTTCATTGTTTCAGGAACAAACATTGGAGGTTTAAGGAGTTTCTTAATATCTAAGGCTTCTGGATTTTTAATAAGCGCATTATAAAAATCCTTTGCATGAAGGATTCCTCTAACATCATTTAAAACTTTTCCCAGAACAGGATATCTTGAAAATTTTTCATCCATGATAATTTCCTTCATCTCATCAATACTCATGTAAATGCTTACAGTAACCATTTGAGGAGCTGGAACCATGATTTCTTTGACTGTTATTTCACTGAAATTGAAAACACTGTGGATAAGCTGACGCTCTTCTGGTTCAAATATTCCTTTTTCCTCTCCTTCTTCAATTAGAAGTTTCAGTTCTTCCTGTGAAATAAAGCCCCTTTGTGAAAAAGCTTTAAGTCCGAATGGTTTAAGAATAAAATTTGTGCTCACAGTAAGAATTTTTACAAAAATAAATGTTAATTTTGAAAATCTATCAATAAATTTTGCAGTTCTCAAGCTCACCCAATCAGGATGAACAAGAGCAACAGATTTTGGAATCAATTCGCCAACTACAACTGAAAAATAGGTAACTATTATTACAACCAAAGCTATAGAAATTGCCTCAGCAGAAATTCTTAAAAAATTGAATGGTAAACTCTCAATTAAAGGTTTTATATTTTTTACTGCATAGGCACCTGCCAGAGCTGATGCAAGAGAGCCTATTAGAGTAATTCCAACCTGAATTGTTGCTAAGAATTTATCTGGATTTTCTTTAAATTTCTGAACTATTTCAGCATTTGATTTTTTTTCTTCAATCAGATGTTTAAGCCTTGTTCGTCTTAATGTAACAACTGCGATTTCACTTGCAGCGAAAAAACCGTTTAAAATAATAAGAAAAAGTATTAAAAAAATTTCATTCATACTTAAAAGGACTTGATTCTTTCAACCAGTGCCTCTGCTACCTCCTGAGTTCCTACTGGTGGATTCGGATCATCAGGTGATTTCATATCATAGGTTACAGATTTACCCTCTTTTATAATTTCTGCTACAGCTTTTTCTATTTTATCAGCTGCCTGTGATTCACCTAAATGCCTCAACATCATAACAGCACTTAATATTATTGCAAAAGGATTTACTTTATTCAATCCCTTATATTTTGGTGCACTTCCATGAGTTGGTTCAAAGACTGCATATTTATCACCAATATTTGCACCAGGTGCCAGTCCCAATCCGCCAATGAGTCCTGCTGCAAGATCACTTATAATGTCACCGTAAAGATTTGGTAGCACAAGTACATCATAAAGCTCTGGTTTCTGAACTAATTGCATGCACATGTTGTCAACGATTTTATCTTCAAACTCTATATCTGGATAATTTGTTGCAACTTCTCTTGCAACCTCAAGAAATAATCCGTCACTGTATTTCATTATATTGGCTTTATGAACAGCTGTAATTTTTTTGCGTCTATTTTTTCTTGCATATTCAAAGGCAAATTTAACAATTCTTTCAGTGCCAAAAACTGAAATAGGTTTAATACTTATTCCTGAATCCTGCCTTATTTTTTTTCCTGTTTTTTCTTCAATAAATTTTATCAAATTTAGAGTTTCAGCCTCACCCTTTTTAAATTCAATTCCAGCATAAAGATCTTCTGTATTTTCTCTAATTATAACAAGGTCTATATTTTCATATTTTGTTTTTGCACCTTTAAAACTTTTACAAGGTCTTACACAGGCATAAAGATCAAGAGCCTGTCTAAGAGAAACATTAACACTTCTGAAACCTGTTCCAACAGGTGTTGTTACCGGACCTTTAATTGCAATTTTGTTCTTCTTAATGGATTCTATTACTCTTTCTGGTAGAGGATTTCCTTCTTTTAGATAAACTTCCTCACCTGCATTCTGAATTTCCCATTGAATTTTTACTCCTGTAGCTTCTACAACCCGCATCATTGCCTCTGATATCTCAGGACCAATTCCATCGCCAGGAATAAGTGTAATAGTATACATTAGTTTTAAGATTTCCTCCTAAGGTGTTACTGTAAGAATCTGCCTGACAATGTCAGGATACTTGGCAATAAATTTAAGTTCATCATCAGTAAGTGGTTTCTGAGTATGTAAATTTGCATACTGAACAAGTTCAAGTATTCTTCTTGCCTCGTTGTCATCATGAAATTCTATACCAAGTTTGCTGTATACATATCTGAACCCTTTAATTCCACCATATTCTCCAGTTGTGATTATTCTTCCTGTTTCAAGAAGTTCTGGCTCTCCACGACCTACTTCTTCTGGAGAGTAAAGTTCATAATTGGCTCTATCTTTTAAAATTCCATCTGCATGAATTCCAGATTCATGAGCAAAAATATTTGCTCCAACTCCTGGCTGATTTATTGTGATCGGGATATTAAACTGATATGAGGCATATTTTGCAATTTTCCATGCCATCCTAAGATTAACATGCTCATCAAGTGGGCACTTCTCTTTTAACCCATGTGAAAATTTGAGTGCAAGGATTGTAGAAACTAAATCCGCATTTCCTGCTCTCTCACCGTATCCATTTACTGTTGTATTTATATAACTGTCAACGCCTGCTTCAATTGTAGCCTGAGCACCTGAAACAGAAACAGCCTCAGCCATTCCTATATCATTGTGGCAGTGCATCTCAATAGGAAATTTTGTTGCCAAGGCAAGAGTATGAATTCTTTCATATATTGTAATTGGGTCTTCACATCCAAGGGTATCACAGTAACGAAATCTATCTCCACCTGCTTCTTTACCAGCAAGAATAAATTCAATAAGTCTGCTAAGTTCTGTTCTTGAAGCATCTTCTGCATTAAATCCCACAGTTTCTGCACCCATCTCCTTTGCAAGTTTAACAGCATTATACATACTTTTGACAATGTCATTCCATGTCTTTTTCCCCTGAAACTTTCCCTTAATCATAATTTCAGAAGTTGATATTGAAAGATTTAAGTGTTTAAGTTTTGGGCAGTTTTTAAATGCTAAATCAACATCTTCAGGAATAGCTCTTGCCCAACCCTCAAGATGAATTCTTTTAAAAGCTCCCATCTCTGCAAGCTCAAGATTGGCATTTATATAGTTTACTTCATGTTTCAATGTGGGGAATCCTATTTCACTCTGATAAATGCCCATCTCATCAAGATATAAATTAAGCATAGTTTTGGAAAGTTTTGGAAGCAGTATTCTTGAAGTCTGCACTCCATCTCTATTTGTTACATCAATAAGATATACCTTTGGTTTATTCTGCATTTTTACCTCCTATTTGATGTTTGAAACTTTCAATTCATTAAGTTGCCATGAATTATTTTTTATGGAATATTTCTCTTGGAATGGCGACCTTACCAGTTCTTACAAATTCCTTTATACCGAGCGGTTTCATTAATTCTATAAAAGCTTGAATTTTTTTTTCATCTCCTGTAACTTCTATTGTATAGCTTGTTGGACCGGAATCAACAACTCTTCCACGAAATATCTCAACTGTTTTTAATAATTCAAGTCTGTTTTCTTTTTTGGGTGCAACTTTAATTAAAACCATCTCTCTTTCCACATGATCTATCTCTGTTAAATCAACAACCTTGATAACATCAATAAGTCTGTTAAGCTGTTTTGTTATCTGTTCAATAATTCTATCATCTCCTGTGGTAACAATTGTCATAATGGATATCTGAGGGTCTATAGTCTCACCTACTGAAAGGCTTTCTATATTATATCCTCTTCCACTGAATAATCCTGCAATTCTTGCCAGAACTCCGAATTTGTTTTCTACAAGAACAGAGATTGTGTGTCTCACAGTTTCCTCCTATTTTACAGCTCTCAGTTTGCGTTCTTTTTTCTTTTCTTCAAAAATCATCTGGTCAATTGGAGCTCCAGGTGGTACCATAGGGTAAACTTTCTCCTTCCAGTCAACAACAAAATCCATAAATACAGGTTTTCTTATAGATAAAGCTTCTTTTATAACAGGTTCTACTTCACTTGGTTTAGTTGCCCTTAACCCAACAGCACCATAGGACTCTGCAATCTTTACAAAGTCAGGTGCTGTACTTAAATATGTATAAGAATATCTTTCATTGTAGAAAAGTTCCTGCCACTGCCTTACCATTCCAAGATAACTATTATTTATAATAGCAACCTTTACAGGCAAGTCATAAATTACAGCAGTTGCCAGCTCCTGGATATTCATCTGAATGCTGCCATCACCTGCAATATCAATAACTGTCATATCTGGAAAAGCAAGCTGAGCTCCAATTGCAGCTGGAAATCCATAGCCCATTGTACCAAGTCCACCAGAAGTTACAAGTCTGCGGGGAAGATCAAATTTATAAAATTGTGCTGTCCACATCTGATTCTGTCCAACCTCTGTTGTGATAATAGCATTTCCTTTAGTGAGTTCGTAAATTTTCTCAATAACATATTGTGGTTTTATTACTTTAGGATCAAACTCGTAACTAAGTGGTCTTTCTTTTTTCCACTGATTTATCTGTTTGAGCCATGACTTTCTGACTTCATTCCATTGAGGTTTTATCTCTTCTTTGACAATCTTATTAAGAACTTGCAGAACCCTGCTAACATCTCCAACTATTGGTATGTCAACTCTAACATTTTTTCTGATTGATGTAGGATCAATATCTATGTGAATAATTTTTGCCTGCGGTGCAAAGGCATCTGTTTTTCCTGTAACTCTGTCATCAAATCTCATTCCAATTGCAATTATCAAATCTGAGTTCTGAACTGCCATATTAGCATAATAAGCTCCGTGCATTCCAAGCATTCCAAGTGAAAGTTCATGGGTTCGCGGGAAACTGCCAAGTCCCATAAGAGTATTTGCCACTGGTATCTGTGTGAACTCTGCTAATTCTTTTAAGTATTCATGAGCATTAGAGATGATACAACCACCACCTGCAATAATAACCGGTCTCTTTGCCTTAGCTATTTCCTGAGCTGCCTTTTTTATCATATATATATTGCCTTCATATGTTGGGTTATAACTTCTTATGTGAATTTTCTCTGGCCAGATAAATTCTGTCTTACCCTGAGTAACATCTTTTGGAAGATCAACAAGAACAGGACCAGGTCTTCCTGTGGTTGCAATATAAAAAGCTTCCCTTATCTGTTTTGCTAAATCTTTGACATCCTTTACAAGAATGTTGTATTTTGTACATGGCCTTGTAATTCCAACAATGTCTGCTTCCTGAAAAGCATCATTTCCAATAAGAAATGTAGGAACCTGTCCGGTAAAAATTACAAGAGGAACAGAATCCATATGAGCTGTTGCTATTCCTGTTACTGTATTTGTTGCACCCGGACCGCTTGTAACAAGAACTACTCCGGGTTTTCCTGTTACCCTTGCATATCCATCAGCAGCATGAGTTGCAGCCTGCTCATGTCTTGTTAGAATCAGTTTTATATCCGGGTCGTCATAAAGCAGATCAAAGATGTCAAGAATTACTCCGCCCGGATATCCAAAAATATACTTTACTTTTTCTCTTTTTAAACATTCAACTAATATTTCTGCACCCTTCATTTTTGTCATAGCTATGTCCTGTTTTTAGAATTTTAGAAAATAAAATAACATAATAAATCTTATTTAATCAATAAGCAATCCATAGCTCTCTGTAAAAGACTTCAAAAATTTTTTTAGAAATCATTTCTACATCAGGGTTTCCAGTTATATCAAACCATTTTATATTTTTTTCTTTTCTGAACCATGTGAACTGTCTTTTTGCGTACATCTTTGTTCTTTTTTTTATGAGTCTTATTGCCTCTTCAATACAATACATGTCAGCAAGATATCCAGCTATTTCTTTATATCCTATTGCCTGTAATGCTGGAAGTGGCAGGTTTGTGGTAGCGTTTTTCTTAATCAGGGACAGAACTTTCCTGACTTCTTCAATTAATCCAAGTTCAATCATTTTATCAACTCTTTCTTCAATCATTTTATAAAGTTCTTTACGATCTCTTGTAAGACCTATTTTTATAAACTCATATGGAAGGGGTTTTGTGAATTTCCTCTGCAATTCACTTATTGTTTTTCTCTCTTTCAAAAAAACCTCAAGCGCTCTGAGAGTTCTTCTTAAATCAGAAGGATTAATTTTTTGAGCATACTCTGGATCTATTTTCTTTAAAAGATTATAAAGTGAACCTGGTATTTTTTTTTCTTCTTCAAGAAGCTCTGTTCTAAGATTCCAGTCAGCATCAGGACCTTCAAAAATTCCTTCTGTCATCGCTTTTAAATAAAGTCCTGTGCCTCCTACAATCAGGGGAATTTTACCTTTTTCAAATATTTTTTCAATAATTTCACTTACCATTTCAATATACCTGCCTGTGCTGAAATACTCCCATGGATTAACAATATCTATCATGTGATGGACAACTTTTTTTCTTTGTTGCAGGGAGGGTTTTGCTGTGCCTATATCCATATATTTATAAATCTGCATGGAATCAGAACTTACTATTTCTGCATTTAATAATTTGGCAAGATTAATTGATATCTCAGTTTTTCCGACTCCTGTTGGTCCAAGAAGGATTGCGATTTTTCTACTCATTGATTTTATTATAATTTATTCAAAGTTGAATCATAGCTAAAAATTCTCTTTATGCCTAAAATTGCCATTAGG
>CAZDXM010000040.1:0-10033 GCA_964509535.1 uncultured Thermodesulfovibrio sp.
GCTATAACCTTTATTCTTTTTTCCACAACAGGGAAAGGACTGTTAATTTCATAAAGACTAAATATAACATCCTCTGCCTTATCATCTCTGAATTTTACAACCAGCCCCGCCTGAGTTACTTCAGATGATTTAAACTGAACTGGGTTTACTGTAGCCGACCCGCTCACAGTTACTCTGTATACTTTGACGCTATCCTGAGGCATTGTAACTGGGTTGCCAAAAGCATCAACAGCATAAATAATTATTTTATATTCATTGCCTGATATAAGATGGTCAGATGTATCAATTTGAAAATGGTCAAATGTTCCCGGTTTTGCTACAATATTGCTATAAGTTAATGCTGGATGACAAAAAAACAGAAAAAAAATAAAACTCAACAAAAAAACTCTCTTAAAGATTTTATTTGCCATCTTACCCTCCTCTGTGAGTTCTATTCATATTTTGCATTATTAATAAATTTTATTGTATCTTATCATAATTGTTTATGTTCAAAAGAGGCAAGTGCTAATATACTATAATGTATTTAAAATAATAATACAATGATAAAAAAATAAAATGGTTAATTGCAACCCTAAATATTCCAATATTTTTTTTAGAGTCCTTGCTAAATCAGTTGATCTGATCATTGTGGCAATCTTATGGAAAACTCTCCATGAAGCGGGCATATTAGCAGGAGTTTTTTATCTACTGATAAGTGATGGAATATTTCATGGTTGCAGTATTGGGAAAAAATTTTTACGATTGAAGGTAATAAACATAAATAAAGATACTCCTGCTGATTTCAGGGACTCCATAATCAGAAATATGACAGTTGCATTTCCTTTATTATTTTTACCGATACCAATTATTGGATGGCTGATTTGTGCTGCAATTTTTGTGTTTGAATTTATCCTTATTATTGGAGATTCAGAGACAAGAAGGCTGGGTGATTATCTGGCAAAAACATCTGTAATAGAAGAATAAAAGGTAGATATTGTAAAATATTAAAAAATATTCAGAGGAGGATAAGTGTTTCTTCATAAATTAGTCGGAAAATTTTCTAATGATTTAGCAATTGACCTCGGAACAGCTAATACTCTTGTATATGCAAAAGGCAAAGGGATTGTATGTGATGAACCATCAGTTGTGGTCTTGAGAAAGGATAACAGAAAAGTTATTGCTGTGGGCGCAGAAGCAAAAGAAATGATGGGAAAAACTCCAGCAAATATTATAACAATAAAGCCTCTCAAAGATGGTGTAATCGCAGACTTTGATGCAACAGGAGAAATGCTTAAATATTTTATCAGCAAGGCTCATAACAGAAGATGTTTTATCTCTCCAAGAATCATTATTGGTGTACCTTCAGGTATAACACAGGTTGAACAGAGAGCTGTAAAAGATGCTGCTATCGCCTCGGGTGCAAGAGAGGTATATCTTATAGAAGAACCTATGGCAGCTGCAATCGGAGTTGGTCTGCCTGTTGGTGAACCCTCTGGCAACATGATAGTTGATATAGGTGGAGGTACTACTGATGTTGCTGTTATATCCCTTGATGGTATTGTATGTTCAAAAAATGTGAAGGTTGGCGGAGATAAAATGGATGAAGCAATAATAGCATATATAAAAAGAAGGTATAATCTAATGATTGGAGAAAAAACAGCGGAACTGATAAAAATAAATATTGGTAGCGCATATCCATTGAACTCTAATAAAACTATGGAAATTAAAGGAAGGGATTTAATCAGTGGAATTCCAAAGGCAATCAATGTTACTGAGGAAGAAATCAGAGAAGCGTTACAGGAACCTGTTTCAATTATTATTGATACCATAAAGGTGACATTAGAAAACACACCTCCAGAGCTCGCATCTGATATTGCAGATAAAGGAATTGTTCTTGCAGGAGGTGGAGCTTTATTAAGAGGACTTGATATCCTTATAAGAGAATACACAGGAGTGCCTGTAATTATACCTGATGATCCTCTGAGAGCAGTTGTTAAAGGATGTGGAGCCATACTTGACAAGATTGACCTACTAAAAAGAGTCACCCGTAATGCCAGCTGATGATAAAAAAAACAACTATTTTAATAATAGCTGGAATATGTATTGTATCTTTCATTATTATTAGTTACCAGTCTAAGAGTTTTTTTTATTTTCCTAAAATTCATCTTTACTCCTTTGTTTCACCGTTAATAAATATTAAAAACTTCTTTTCTGAAGCATTTTATCTTCGCGAAGAAAATAAAAAATTAAAAGAACAGTTATACCAGCTGACACTTCAGCAGAAATCTCTTGAAGCACTTCTGGAAGAGAATAAAAAATTAAAAAATCTCTTACATCTTCAGGAAAGAAAAAAAGAAATTGTAACCATTGCCAGAGTAGTCCGCTACGGTTCAGGCAGATTTCTGAAAACATTCTGGATAGACAAAGGAAGCAATCATGGAGTAAGAACAAACATGCCTGTAATAACCCTTAATGGTTTGGCGGGAAAAGTTATATTTACATCCTCAAATTTTTCAGAGGTTTTGATACTAACAGATCCTAATTTTTCTGTGGCTGTAAGAGTTGAAAGAACACGTGCAGAGGGTATATTAACTGGAACCGGTACAAATTGTGTTCTGAAATATATTCCACAGGTGGAAGATATTATAATAGGAGACAGATTAATCACATCAGGTCTGGATGGTATTTTCCCTGAAGGAATAAATGTAGGTGTAATTAAAAGGATTGATAAAAAAAGAGGGCTTTTCAAGGATATAGAGGTAGTTCCATATCAGACAGATTCTAAAATTGAAGAAGTTGCAATAATTAAAAACTGATATGATTTTAATATTTAAATGGGCTATATTTACATTTCTTGTTTTTTTTGCAGAGCACCTTCTTACATTTAAGGGAATGAATTTTAACTTTTCTTTCCTTTTAATTTATATCTTTGTTATAAAATATTTTTTCCCAAAAACAGAGCAAAAAAAAATCGCACCATCTGAGGCCTTACTTGTTTTGTTTTCTTCTGGTATAGGATTAATAGAAGATTTATTTCAGGGTATAATAGGCCCTGCAATTATATCAAAAACCATCACAGGAAGTTTACTGATCATACTGGTTAAGCAACTTTTTTTTCACTGGACAGAAATTTTTAAAGCATCTATCATTCTTATCTTCACTGTTGTAGATGAAACCATTTATAGCTTAATTATGGTATATTTTTTTAATTTTAATACTGAATACATTATGCTGTTAAAAAATTTCTTTATTAAAGGGCTAATAAATATTCCTTTGGGTTTGATCTTAACCTGGAGAAAACCCTGATGAACAGAAAAAATAAAATATTTGCAGGTATAATCTTTATCATCTTCATTATAATTCTGTTGAGACTCTGGCAACTTCAAATACTAAATACAGAAAAATATAAAAAACTTTCTGAATCCAACAGAATCAGAATAATAAAAATTCCTGCACCACGTGGAATCATTTATGATAGAAATGGTATTCCACTTGTTGAAAATATCACCTCATTCAGTGTGTCTGTTTCTTATGATTATATTGATAAATTGAATTTAGAACAATTAAGTAAAATCCTTAACATCCCTGAAAATGAACTAAAAAAAAGAATTGAAAAAAAACCCGAAAGCATATATATGCCTGTGAGAATAAAAGATAACCTGACATTTAAAGAAATCGCAATGCTTGAAGCCAGACGCTCTGAACTGCCCGGATTAATAATAGAAACCGAAATGAAAAGACATTATCCATTTGGTGCTGCAACATCCCACTTGCTTGGATATCTTGGCAAAATAACTGAAGAACAGTTAAAGGAAAATCCTTCACACAGAAATCTTCCTCCATATTTCATGGTGGGACAAACAGGAGTGGAAAAAATGTTTGAGGACAGCCTCAGAGGCACTCCAGGAGAAAAAATTATAGAAGTTGATGCTTTGGGAAGAGAGCTCAGGCTTATAAAAGAAACCCCACCACTGAAAGGTGAAGATATTTATCTAACAATTGATATGCTCTTACAGGAATCAGCATATAGAGCACTGGAGGGTTATTCAGGAGCTTTTGTGGCATTAAAGCCTGATACAGGAGAAATACTTGCTATGGTAAGCTTTCCTTCATTTGATTCAAACAAATTTATTGAAGGTGTTAATATTGATTACTGGAATGAGTTAATAAATAATCCCAAAAATCCTCTGCTTAATAGAACCATTCAGGGCTTATATGCCCCTGGATCCACTTTTAAAATCATTACTGCATTGGCGGGATTTGAAGAAAAACTGATAACACCAGATAAAATTCTTGTAAACTGTACTGGTGAACTAAATTTTGGACAGTGGAGATTCGGGTGCTGGAACAAACAGGGACATGGTTTGGTGAACCTTAAAAGGGCAATTGTTGAATCCTGTGATGTATATTTTTATGAACTTGGCAGAATCTTAGGAATAAAGAAAATTCATAAATATGCAACTTTGCTTGGATTGGGTAATCCAACAGGATTTAATTCTGATGAAAAATCGGGTCTTATCCCTAATGAGGAATGGAAAAAAAATGTGAAAAAAACTTCATGGTTTTTAGGTGATACTTTAAACACAGCGATTGGACAGGGATTCCTTAAAGTCACTCCTTTACAGATGGCTCAGGTTATGGCTACATTTGTAAATGGAGGTATAAAAATTACTCCATACCTCATAAGAGGGGCAAAGACACAAAAAGAAAATCTGGGCTTTAATCCTGAAAATCTTGAAATCATTAAAAATGCTTTAATAGCTGTTGTTAATGAGCCCAATGGTACAGCTTTTGGAGCTCGTTCCTATATGGTAAAGTTTGGAGGAAAAACAGGAACAACTCAGGTTGTGAGCAAAAAATTCATAAAAAAGGTATCATACAAAAAGTTTGAACATCACGCATGGTTTGTTGGGTTCGCTCCTGCAGATAAACCTGAGGTCGCATTTTCTGTAATAATTGAACATGGCGGAAGCGGAGGAGCTGTTGCTGCTCCTGTGGCAAGAAATGCTATAGAAGGATATATTCTTAAAAAGAGAAAACTAAATGTTAAAAATTGACAGAAGATTAATTGAATATTTTGACTGGATTACATTCGGGATGATCCTTTTTATTTCCATTATCGGTATATTGACAATTTACAGTGCAACAAGACCGCCACTTGATGAAGGAGAACATCCTCCATTTTATATAAAACAGTTGATCTGGCTCACGATTGCAACTTTAGTTTTATTTATTTTTGTAACTTTTGACTATAAAAAACTGAAGGATTTCTGGGTATTATTTTACATCTGCGGAATTTTACTTCTTATTCTTGTTCTTTTCACGGGAAAAACGGCAATGGGAGCAAAAAGATGGATAAATCTTGGATTCTTTTCATTTCAACCATCAGAAATATTTAAAATTGTTTTTATAGTAAGCATTTCTTCTTTTCTTGAAGAAAAAAGCTCTCCACTTACTGTAAAAGATACATTAAAAACTCTGGTTATCTTTGGTGTGATACCATTTTTGCTTATAGTTAAACAGCCCGATCTTGGAACAGCATTATTGATTATTATTATTACCTTTTTAATGATCATTTACAAGGGTTTGCCTCCAAGACTGTTAATACTTTTTTTGTCCATTCTGATTATTTCAACAGTTTTTTTATGGGAAATTCTCTGGGAGGGGTTGAAAGAATATCAGAAAAACAGGTTAATAGCATTTATTGATCCATATATAGATCCAAAGGGGATTGGATATAATCTTGTTCAATCTGTAATATCAATTGGCTCTGGAGGATTATTTGGCAAAGGATTTCTCCAAGGAACACAGGGACCTTTAAAATTTCTGCCTGAAAGACATACAGATTTTATATTCTCTATTTTTGCTGAAGAGTGGGGGTTTTTAGGATGCTTTATACTTTTAATACTTTACTTTGTTGTTATTATAAGATGCCTTCAAACATCTACCATTGCTAAAGATGGGTTCGGAAGGCTTCTTGCAATAGGTTTTACATTAATATTCATTCTTTATTTTACTATTAACATCGGAATGAGCCTTGGAATTATGCCTGTAGTAGGAATTCCCTTACCGTTTATGAGTTATGGAGGAACAACCCTTGTTGCAAATTTTGTAGGCATTGCTATAGTAATAAATGTTAGAATGAGAAGATTTGAATTATTTTATCCATAAGGAGGGAAGCCATGAAAATTATTGAAGGAAATTTACAGGCGCAAGGATTAAAATTTGGAATCATTGTAAGCAGATTTAACGAGTTTATTACATCAAGGCTTCTTGAAGGTGCATTGGATGCACTGCTCAGACATGGTGCGAAAGAAAATGATATTGAAATTGTAAAGGTTCCCGGCTCATTTGAGATACCCATGATAGCAAAAAAACTGGCTCAATCAGGCAAGTTTAATGCAATTATATGTCTTGGAACTTTAATTAGGGGAGCAACTCCTCATTTTGACTACATCGCTACAGAGGTGTCAAAGGGAATATCTGTGGTTAGCCTGGAAACAGGAATTCCTGTTTCATTCGGAATAATCACAGCAGATACAATTGAACAGGCGATAGAAAGAGCAGGATCAAAATCAGGTAATAAAGGATGGGATGCGGCTATTGTAGCAATTGAAATGGCGAGGGTGGCAGAAAAATTGAAATGAAAAGAAGAAAAGCGAGAGAGTATATTTTGCAATTTTTATATGCCTGGGAAATAAATGAAAATATTGAAATCTCAGAATTTTGGAAAAAAAACAGAGAAAAAAATAATGAGATTAAATCATTTGCAAACCAGATAATAGAAGGAACAATTGAAAATATTGATCTCATTGATAAAATTATACAAAAATATGCAACAAAATGGAATATAAAAAGAATGATAACCATTGATAAAAATATTCTGAGATTTGGTGTTTATGAGATATTATTCAGACCTGATATCCCTTATCAGGTAACAATAAATGAAGCAGTTGAGATTGCAAAAAAATATTCCACAGGAGAAAGCGCAGCCTTTATCAATGGCATTCTTGACAGAATTGCAAAAGAAGAAAAACAGCTATCTTATTAATCTAATTGAATCTTTATTTCCTTAGGCTTAGCTTCCTCTTTCCTTAAAATAGTTATCTCAAGAAGACCATTTTTAAAATTTGCCTTAACTGAGGATTTATCAACATCCATCGGCAAATTAACAGTTCTTGAAAAAGCACCATAACTTCTTTCACTGAGAATATAATCCTCTTCTGATACACCTTCTGGTTTTTTGATCTCACCTTTGATGACAAGTCTATCATCTGTAATAGTCAAATCTATATCCTCTTTATTCACACCCGGTAATTCCACCTGAATAACCATTTCATTACCTCTTTCAAAAATATCAACATTAGGAGAAATTACCCCCTCTGTGCTAACAGCTCTTCTTCTACGAACAGGTGAGAGAAACTCCTCAAAGAGTCTGTCCATCTCTTTTCTTATCTCTTCAATCTCTTTTAAAGGACTCCATTTTACTATAGCCATTTTACACCTCCTGTTTTTAAATTGTTCAACATTGTTCAATATAGTTCAACAGTGTTCAACATTGTTCAATATCTTAGGCTGCTTCGGCTAAAACAACCTTATTAAATATAATTTTACCATCTTTTAAATCTACTTCTACAGTATCACCTTCTTTGAAGCTCCCTTCAATAAGTTTTATGGCAAGTGCGTCAAGTATTTCTTTCTGTAGAACCCTTCTTAATGGTCTTGCTCCATACACAGGGTCATAGCCAATTCTTGCAATGTATTCCTTTGCAGATTCTGTAAGGATTATGTCAATCTTTCTCTGCTTAAGATACTGTTTTATCCTTCTAATCTGAATCTCAATAATCTCCTTCATCACTTCCCTGCTTAATGGATTGAATATAATTATCTCATCAATTCTGTTAAGAAACTCTGGTCTGAAGAAAGCTCTTAAATCATCCATAATTCTTGTTTTTAAGTCTTTCTTCAAATCCTGCCAGTGTTCAGACCCTCCACTTTCAAGGAATTCCTGAATATGGGCACTTCCGATGTTTGATGTCATAATTATTATTGTGTTACGGAAATCAACAGTTCTTCCCTGTCCATCAGTAAGACGACCGTCATCAAGAACTTGTAAAAGAACATTAAAAACCTCTTGATGAGCCTTTTCAACCTCATCAAAAAGAACAACACTATAGGGACGTCTTCTCACTGCCTCTGTAAGCTGTCCACCTTCTTCATATCCCACATATCCTGGAGGCGCACCAATAAGACGGGAGACAGTATGACGCTCCTGATACTCAGACATATCAATTCGAATCATAGCATTTTCATCATCAAAAAGAAACTCTGCTAAAGCCTTTGCAAGTTCAGTTTTACCAACACCTGTTGGACCAAGGAAAATAAAAGAACCAATCGGACGATTTGGGTCCTGAAGTCCTGCTCTTGCCCTTCTTATTGCATTGGATACAGCAATTATTGCTTCATCCTGCCCAACAACTCTCTCTCTTAGTCGCTCTTCCATCTTTATCAGCTTCTGTGTTTCACTTTCAAGAAGCTTTTTCACAGGTATACCTGTCCATTTTGCCACAACTTCTGCTATATCTTCCTCATCAACCTCTTCTTTGAGCATTTTTCTTTTCTTTTGAATTTCTTTTAGGTGAGTATTTGCCTGTTCAAGAGCTTTCTGAAGCTCTATCATTTTCCCATATCTGAGTTCAGCTGCCCTTGTAAGGTCACCCTGACGCTCCGCCTGTTCAGAGGCAATACGGGTTTGTTCAATCTCTGCTTTTATTTCCCTTATTTTTAAAATTATCTCCTTTTCAGCCTGCCACTGCCTGCTTAATTCATCTTTTTTAGCTAACAACTGCTCTATCTCCTGAGAAATCTTTTCTATTTTTTCTTTTGCATCCTCAGTTGGTTCTTTGCTTAATGCCTGACGTTCTATCTCAAGCTGTCTTAATTTTCTTTCAATTTCATCAAGTTCAATTGGCATACTGTCAATCTCCATTCTTAGTTTTGCTGCTGCTTCATCTATAAGGTCAATTGCTTTGTCCGGAAGATATCTGTCAGTTATGTATCTTGCTGAAAGAACTGCAGCAGCAACCAATGCAGAATCCTTTATTTTTACACCATGATGAACCTCATACCTCTCCTTAAGTCCTCTTAGAATTGAAATTGTATCTTCGGTAGAAGGCTCTTTAACCAAAATAGGCTGAAATCTCCTTTCAAGAGCTGGGTCTTTTTCAATGTATTTTCTGTATTCATTAACTGTTGTTGCACCTATACATCTGAGTTCTCCACGGGCAAGGGCTGGCTTAAGCATATTTGCAGCATCCACTGCTCCTTCTGCAGCACCGGCACCAACAAGGGTGTGTAACTCATCAATAAATGTGATAATTCTTCCTTCAGAAGAGGTAATCTCTTTCAGCACTGCCTTAAGACGCTCTTCAAACTCTCCACGATATTTTGCACCTGCCAGAAGAGAACCTATATCAAGAGCTATAAGTTCCTTATCTCTCAGAGACTCGGGAACATCACCTGCTACAATTCTCTGGGCAAGTCCCTCAACTATGGCTGTTTTACCAACACCGGGATCTCCGATTAAAACAGGATTGTTCTTTGTTCTTCTGCTTAATACCTGAATAACCCTTCTTATCTCCTCATCTCTTCCAATTACAGGATCAAGTTTTCCCTTTTTTGCAAGTTCTGTTAAATTTTTTCCATATCTAACAAGGGCTTGATATTTTTCTTCAGGATTTGGATCTGTCACTTGATGTACTCCTCTTATTGCTCTCATTGCATCAAGAACTTTCTGACGGTTAACAGCTTGTTTTTTTATTGCATCAAGAGCTGGTCCTCCAACATCAAATAGAGCAATCAGAAGATGCTCCACGCTTATGTATTCATCTTTAAGATGTTCTGCCTCCTTATTAGCTTTCTCAAAAAGCTGATTAAGTCTTGGAGTAATATAAATCTGTTCAAGTGGCTGGGCACCATAAACTTTTGGAATTTTTTCAATGGCTTTCTTTAAATCTGCCTTTATTTTGTTTAAATCTGCTCCGCATTCCTTTAA
>CAZDXM010000041.1:0-3489 GCA_964509535.1 uncultured Thermodesulfovibrio sp.
GAATAAAGTAAGGGGTTTTAAACCGAATTATTCTGAAATAAAGCCAGGTATAAAAAAGGATGTAAAGAAGGCTAAAAATAATAAGAATGTTAGTTTTGTTCCAGAAAAGTATTGCAGGAATTGTGCAGAGAACTTGCATAAACCACAAATATGGTGAAGTAAGGGAGTTAATTAAAAAATCAGGGATTTTATTGCCAAGATTTAATTTTATCAATCTTCTATGAATTAGTGTATGTAAATGAATTGCATCTGCCTCAAAGGGAGAGAAGGACCTTAAAAATTTTCTTCTTACAATTGAAAATAAAGTTTCATAAATTGGATAAATCAAAAGAAGAAAGGGAAACCAGGCTGAAACTTCCTGATTTCTTTCAACAAGTAGAACTCCTATGAGGCCTGACAAAAAACCTAAAAGATAAGCCCCTCCATCTCCAAGAAAAATATATCCAAAGGGAAAATTCCAGAAGAAAAAACCAAGCAGTGCTCCAACTATTGTTAAGCTTGTATAAAGCAGAAAAAAATCTCCCACTAAGTAAGAAACATAAGAGTATGCTAAGAATACCATAATAGCGACACCAGAAGCAAGGCCATTAAATCCATCAATTATGTTTACTGAATTTGAAACTCCTGCCAGAGCAAAAGATGTAAATATAACGGAAAATAATAAAAAATTAGAAAGTATCCAGTCAAAGCCAGGTATGTCAACCCTATTTAGATGGATATCTAAAAGAAAATAAGCAAGAAGACCAGAAACTATGCCTCCAAGAAGTCTTTGCTTAGCTCCCACTTTTTTAGTTAAATCCTCTAAAAAGCCTCCTAAAAAAACAGGTAAAGTGGATAAAATAAAGTAAAAGTGTAAAGAAGCAAAATCTTTTCTACCAATTAAGAAAGCTCCAGAAGTAGCAAAGAGGGATAAAATTATGGATAATCCTCCAACTCTTATAGCATTCCATTGATGGAATTTTTGAACTCCTTCCTTACAGTCAAGGAAAATCTTGTCAGCATTTTTAATAAGAAGATAACAAACAAGAAAAGCCACTAAAAAAGCCAGTAAAAGATAAAGCATGGGAAATTATATTGCAAAGACAATGAAAATTTCAAACAATTAATTGCATTATCTGAAATGTGTATCAATAAAATCTCTGAAATATTTCGAAATGTCTAAAGTTCAGACCTATAGATTCAAAGGAAAATATTCTTGCCAATAAAATAACAGCAGTGATTGACCGCTGCATGCCAAAAGATATTGTGGACATGTATTTTTTACTTAAAGAAGGGCTTCTCTTTTACCTTGACGGATTATTAAAAGGCTTGATAAGATAAGGCAAAGTAAATAATGAAAACTTATTTTTATATAGAATTAACTGCTAAGTTGCCAGAACTTATTGAGAAGATAAAAAATTCATACAATGAAAATCTTCTGGCAATTGTGCTTTTTGGCTCAGCAGCACGAGGAGATTTTTCTCAATCCTCAGATATTGATTTGCTCTTAATTTTAGAAGACTCAATTGAAAGTAAAAGAAAAAGAATTTTAGATTTTTATGAAAAAATCGGGTTTGAGTTTGAAAATCACTTTCTATCACCTTTAATCTTAACCCAAAAGGAATTAAAGGAGTTTTTCTCATTTTACGTCGGGATTTTAAAGGACTTTAAAGTTCTTTATGATAATGCAAATATGGTAGGAGAATTAATTGAAATGATAGATAAAAAAATAAATCATTGAAAAAGAGTTCAAAGGAACAACTTACTTGATAATAAAATGAGCAAAAAGAGACTCATAGAAGATTAGGTCTAATGCTCTTTTTTGGGCTTGATGTTCCAAAAGTTCATGATGTTTCAAAGTATATTGAACAAAATATAGAAATTTCCCCAGAAATAGTAAAGAAAAACATAGAAAAATTAAAAAATATCTCTAAAACTTTAAGGAAAGAGAGAGAACTCGCCTTTTATGGACTGATTGATTGGATTCCTTCAGAGGAGTATACCTTTGAAGATTCTAATAAGGCAATAAATTGGGCAAAAGAAGTATTTCATATTGTTAAAAGTGTTTTAGACTATTAAAATTGGTCCTGTCTATAAGGCAGATTTTAACCTGCCAGCAAAAAGACCCAGATCTTAAGCGAAGAGTAATGAAAAATTATGAAAAAAATTGGATAGAAATTTTAAATGGGAAATTTGTAGAATTAGAAGAATCTGATCTTAAAAAAGTAGAATATTTAGAAAAATAAGGATTAAAGTTTACAAAAATAATGAAAAATCTATAAATGTTAAAGTTATGAAAATTTTAGAATTTGCCCTGAAGGAGGTGATATAAAAATGCCTATGGCATTAGCAGAAATACATAGAAAAGGCTGAGATGCTTTGGTAAGAGAGCTTGGTTATTCTGGGGCTATCAAATTTATATTGTTTTATGAAAAAGGAGAAGGAGACTATGTGAAAGAGCGTGATGAAATCTTTAAAAATATGACAGATAGAGAAATTTTTGAAGAAATTAAAAGAATAAAGAAAGAATTTTAAAAGTAAAAAGACCTCGATTTTCAGCAATGAGCAATGAAAAGTTGTGTAAAGAGCTTGGAATAGAAATGTTAGATTGAAAGAGGCAGGGGAGATAATTTATAATGGAAACTAATTTAGGGGATGAATAATGGAACCAGGGCATAAGGATGATGAAATTGATCTTTTTGAACTACTCCAGAAACTTTATAATGAAAAGTGGTTAATTTTAGGAATTACTGCTATAACAACTTTTATTGCCATTGCAGTCTCCCTCTTAATTCCAAAGACATATAGGGCAGAGGTGGTGTTCGAATTTCCAAACTTACAAAATTCCCAGGGTATTCAGGTTAATAATTATCAGATCATTAATGTTAATAATTATCAGATCATTAATCCTTCTGAATTAATAGACGTTTTTAAATCCTATAAAAAATATTAAAAACTTCCATTTGATACAAAAATATCTCAAATAAGAAATTCTCCAAACATGGGAAAGATTGAGGTTGAAGGTATTTCCCAGGAGGATGCTAAAAGGAACATTGAACTGGTGATAAACATGATCAATAAAGAGCTTTTTAATGAAAAAGTTAATGAAACAAAAGAAAGACTTAGTAGAAGACTTGCCTTCATAAATAAAGCAATCAAGGATTTGAACACAAGAAGCAACATAATATACGATCCTTCCAAATTAGCAGATTTGATGGCTGAAAAGGAGAATATTGAAAAATGGCTTCAAAATCCTCAAATTATTCGTCCTTTAGATGTGATTGTTTCTTCAAAACCTGTAAAACCTAAACAATCGCTTTATACAGCAGTTGGTTTTGTTACAGGTATTTTTCTTGGAGTTTTTGTAGTCCTTTTAAAAGGAGCAATAAAAAGCAGAAAATTGCAATAAAACTTTAACTTATGGTTTTTTCCCACTGCCAGGCTGTTTTTATGATAAATTCAAGGCTATCGTAATGAGGTTTCCAGTTTAATTTCTCTTTAATCTTTGAT
>CAZDXM010000042.1:0-1502 GCA_964509535.1 uncultured Thermodesulfovibrio sp.
TCATATTGCAGAGGAACTCTGGCAGGCAATTGGAGAGAAAGGCTTTATTCTTAATCAGCCATGGCCAGAGTATGATGAGGAACTGGCTCGTGAACAGATGATTGAGCTTGTTGTGCAGATAAACGGTAAAGTTCGCTCAAAAATTATTATTCCTCAAGGATTAGGCGATGAAGAAGTCACAAAAATAGCCCTTGATGACGAAAAGGTAAAACAGTGGATAGATGGAAAGGAAATCCTCAAAGTAATCCCCGTCAAAGGCAAACTTGTTAATATAGTGGTGAAATAGAGAAATCTTCAAAAATTATAATATAAACTTTATGGTATCATAATTATATGCTTTCGCTTAGTGAAATAGCTGAAAAATATAAAATTTCCATGATATATCTTTTTGGTTCTCAAGCTGAGGCTGGCAAAAGATATATTGATGGAGAAGAGGTATCTGTTGAGCCTTATTCAGATCTTGACATTGCTGTTTATTTTGAAGAAATTCCTCCTGCTCCGATTTTGACCTATGGAGAGCTTTACAGGGATTTTTCAATTCTCTTTGAGCCCTTTGAGATAGACCTTGTATTTATGCACGAGCAGGACTCACTTTTTCAGTATGAAATTATAAAGGGAATAAGAATATACGCAAAGAATGAAGAGTTTGCTGATGAATATGAAGAGCTTATCATGAAAAGGGCATCTGATTTAGCTTTTAAACAGAAAGAATTTATAAAAGATATTTTAGAGACAATAGAGAATGGTTATTTCCAGTTTGAATATAAAGCGGAGGAGTAATATCAAGGAGAAATAAATATGAAAAAACTTATTTTGTTAATGCTGTTTTTTTCTCTCTTTACTCAGGGTTGTGGATATAGTATTCATACAAAGGCTGATTTGCCCTTCAAGGAAGTTTATTTGAGAAATGTTGAAAATCTTACACTTGAACCGGGACTTCAGGATAAAATGAGAAAAATTGCCTATCAGACACTTGCTGATAATGGTTTCACTCTTACTTCGTCGGCAGAGAAAGTTCTTGATATTCAGATAAAAAATTACAGAGTTTCTTCACTTTCAGAGATAGGGCTAACCACAGTTGAGTATCAAATTTTAATAGATATAAAAGTAACCCTTTATGATGGAAAGACTAATAAAACTATAGAATTTAATCCCGCATCACCTTTTACAACTTACTTCAGAACTCAAAAAGATTTACAGAGTATAATTGCGGACAGAGACATAGCAATTGAGAGCCTTATGCGAGATATATGCGATGATATGGTAAGAAGGCTGATTTTTGAAACCAATGAAAGAGCAGAAGATTCTTCAACCAAATCAGAATAGTTAAGATTAAATGTTACAAATTCAGGAATTAGAAAAGGAAATAAACAAGGGACTTTTAAAATTAATTTATTTTTGTTATACAACAGAACCTTTTTTTCTCTCCGAAGTAAGTAAAATGATACGAAAAAATTTTCCATCTATTTCTATTGAAACATATGAATCAGCGGAAGATATTG
>CAZDXM010000043.1:0-12319 GCA_964509535.1 uncultured Thermodesulfovibrio sp.
CTATTCTTCCCTTGGTAAGATCATAGGGAGATATTTCAACTAAAACCTTATCACCAGGCAAAATTTTTATAAAATGCATCCTCATCTTTCCAGATACATATGCTAAAATTAAATGTCCGTTTTCAAGCCTTACTCTGAACATCGCATTTGGCAAGGCTTCCTCAATGGTGCCCTGCATCTCTATATGTTCTTCTTTTGGCATATAACTTGTTAATATATCTATATTTTTACAATTTAGTCAAGATTTCTGGCTCATTATCAGTAACTGCAACAGTATGCTCAAAATGAGCAGAAAGAGAACCATCTTTTGTAACAGCCGTCCAGCCATCCGGCAAAATCTTTACTTCATGTGTTCCTGCATTTACCATTGGTTCTATAGCGATGGTCATGCCTTTTCTTAATTTTGGACCGATTCCCTCCTTACCAAAATTCGGAATCTGGGGGTCTTCATGCAAAAGCCTTCCCACTCCATGACCTACAAATGCCCTCACAACGGAAAATCCGTTGCTCTCAACATGTTTCTGTATGGCACTGGATATATCCCCAACTCTTTTGCCAGCTTTTGCATTCTGAATACCTTTATAAAGTGCCTCCTCTGTAACTTTAAGAAGTCTTTCAGTATCTGTGCTAATCCTGCCAACAGGATATGTATAAGCCGCATCTCCATAAAATCCCTCATATATAACCCCTACATCCACACTCACTATATCGCCTTCCTTTATGAATACTTTCTCAGAAGGAATACCATGAACAACCTCTTCATTTATAGAAATACAGGCACTGGCAGGATAGCCCCTGTATCCCTTAAATGCCGGTAAACCTTTCATTTTAAGTATTAAATTTTCAATAAATAATTCTATCTGTTTTGTTGTTAACCCTTCCTTTAAAAATATTTTTAACTCTTCAATCACCATAGCAACAATCTGGCAGGATTTTCTTATTTTTTTTAACTCTTCAGGAGTTTTTATTATAATCACACCTCTGTTAATCCTTCCTGCCTTTTATTCTGAATTTTTTGAAAAATCCCTCATAGGATCTGCTTATCATGTGGGTTTCAATCTGCGAAACTGTGTCAAGAGCTACTCCAACAGCAATAAGAAGGGATGTGCCACCAAAATAAAATGGGACTTTGAATTTAGCAATTAGAATCTCAGGCAAAACACAGACTGCACTTAAATAAAGAGCACCAATGAATGTAAGGCGGGAAAGCACTCTATAGATATACTCTGATGTCTTCTGCCCGGGTCTTACTCCTGTAATGTATCCACCGTGTTTCTGAAGATTTTCAGCAATTTCCTGAGGATTATAAATTACAGCAGTATAAAAATATGTAAAAAATATTATCAAGCCAACATAAAGTACAATATGAAGTAAGCTGCCAGGTGCCATCTGTTTTGCCAGTGCCTGAACCCATGGAATAGCTATAAATCCTGCAACAGTTGCAGGAAACATAAGCACTGAAGAAGCAAATATAGGCGGAATAACACCTGCAGAATTTATCTTCAAGGGAAGATATGTGGTATATCCTCCGTACATCTTTCTTCCAACAACCCTTTTTGCATATTGAATTGGAATTCTTCTCTGACCTCTTTCAATAAATATTATTCCGGCTACAACTCCTACCATGACAAATACCAGTGTTAACAAAAAGAATATTGATAGCTCACCTGTTCTGACAAGCGTGTAAGTATAAAAAATTGCATTGGGAAATCTTGCAACAATCCCTGCAAAGATTATTAAAGAAATACCATTACCAATACCTCTTTCTGTTATCTGTTCACCAAGCCACATCAAAAATGCTGTTCCAGCTGAAAGAGTTATCATTGTCATGAATCTGAATGACCAGCCTGGCTGCTGGATAAACTGTCCTCCACCCATGCTTTCAAGACCGATGGCTATACCAAATCCCTGAATTGCAGCTATTATTACACTCGCATATCTTGTGTATCTAACAATCTTTTTTCTTCCTTCTTCTCCTTCTTTAGCAAGTTTTGCCAGTGAAGGAATAACAACGGTCAAAAGTTGAAAAATAATTGATGCACTTATGTATGGCATTACACCAAGAGCAAAAATTGTAACTTTTGAAAGAGCACCTCCAGTAAAAATATCAAAAAAGCCCATTACAGCGCCACCTCGTTCCGCAAGAAACTTACTCAGTGCCTCACCATCTATCCCTGGAGTTGGAATATGCGAACCAATTCTGAATACAGCAAGCATGGCAAGGGTAAACAATACTCTTGCTCTTAGTTCAGGAATCTTAAAAATATTTCTGAAGGCGCTTACTACTCCCACTAAAGAACCTCTACCTTCCCTCCTATGGATGATATCTTCTGCGATGCGGATTTACTTATGGCATGAGTCTTTACTGTAACAGGTTTTTTTATTTCACCTTTTCCAAGTATCTTTAAACCGTCTTTTATTTTTTTAATTATTCCTTTCTGAAGAAGAATTTCAGGTGTAATAACATCTGCTTCATCAATAATCTTATTTAAATCTTCAAGGTTTACTATTGCATACTCCTTCCTGAAAGGTGCATTTGAAAATCCTCTCTTTGGAACCCTCCTTTGAAGAGGCATCTGACCACCCTCAAATCCCGCACCTTTAGCACCTCCAGAACGGGATTTCTGCCCCTTGATTCCTTTAGTGGCGTATCTGCCATGTCCTGAACCAAGCCCTCTACCTACTCTCTTGGGTTTCTTTTTACTGCCTGAAGCTGGTTTTAAATCACTAATTTTCATAAAACCTTTTCCTCCTGCTGGGATTGATTTTCTTCTGTTGACTCAAGTTCAGAAGGCTTTGCTCTGAACTTAACAACAGTGGAAGGATCCTTTAAGCTGATTAATGCACCTATTGTTGCCTTAACAGAATTAAAAGGGTTATGGCTTCCAAGAACCTTTGCTGTAACATCCTGAACTCCGGCAACTTCAAAAACTGCTCTGGCAGGACCACCGGCAATTATTCCTGTTCCTTTTGGTGCCGGGTTTATTACTATTTTTGTAGCACCATATTTATACTCAACACGATGAGGGATCGTTGTTTCCTTCAGTGGAAAACTTATAAGACTCTTTTTTGCCTTATCTATAGCCTTTCTTATCGCATCTGGAACTTCTGCTGCCTTGCCCTTTCCTGCTCCAACAATGCCTGCCTCATTACCCACAACAACCAGCGCACTGAAGGAAAATCTTCTACCACCTTTCACAACCTTAGCAACTCTATTTATATACACTACCTTGTCTTTCAGATTAAGTTCATCTGCTTTTATTGTTTCCTGTTTCATCACACCTCCTAAAATTGTAAACCTTTTTGTCTTGCAGCATCTGCAAGAGCTTTAACACATCCATGATACTTATAACCTGCTCTATCAAAAACCACCTTGTTAATGCCGATCTGAATTGCCCGCTCAGCAATTAATTCTCCCACTTTTTTTGCAAATTCCTTGTTTCCCTTTTGCCCGGGTAATCCCCTTAATTCTTTATCAAGTGTAGATGCAGCAACAAGTGTATGTCCCTTTGTATCATCTATTATCTGTGCATATATGTGATTAAGACTTTTAAAGACACACAGCCTTGGTCTTTCTGGGGTTCCAAAAACTTTTTTTCTAACCCTTCTGTGTCTTCTTTCCTTAATTTTTCTCTTGTCCCGCAAAGCTTTCCTCCTTATTTCTTTCCTGTCTTGCCTGGTTTCAGTTTTAAAACCTCATCTGCATATCTAATTCCTTTACCTTTATATGGGTCAGGAGGTCTAATACCTCTCAGTTTTGCAGCCACCTGTCCCAGAAGGTGTTTATCTATCCCATAAAGCGTAATTGTAGTCTGCTTTTCATCAGCTGTAGCTTTAATACCTTCTGGTAGTTCAAACTCAACAGGATGAGAATATCCTATGTTCAGTATAAGCCTGTTACCGCTTATCTGAGCTCTGTAACCAATACCGTAAATCTGAAGAGATTTTGTAAATCCCTGAGATACACCTGTAACCATATTTGAAATCAGGCTCCTTGCAAGTCCATGTAATGCTTTCTGTTTATCAGTAACTCTTGTAATAACAATAGTTTTATTTTCAATGGATATTCCTATTCCATCAGGTAAAATATAACTTAACTGCCCCTTTGGTCCTTTAACAATAACCTGTCTGCCTTCAATTTTCACATCTACATTATCAGGTAATTGAATTGGTTTTCTTCCTATTCTTGACATTCTGTCACCTCTTACCAAACATAACATATTACTTCACCGCCGACACCTTTTTGTCGGCATTCTCTATCTGTCATAACACCCTGAGATGTGGTCAATATAGCTATGCCAAGACCTCCCATAACATAAGGAATTTCGTCTTTGCCAACATATATTCTTCTGCCGGGCTTACTTACTCTTTTTAAATTTGAAATAACAGAAACTCCGTCAGTTGTATATTTAAGGTTAATTCTTATTAAGCCCTGCTTTTTATCTTTAATAATTTTGTATGATTTAATAAAGCCCTCTTCTTTAAGTATTTTGGCAATTTCAATCTTCATCCTTGAAGCAGGAATATCAATCTTATCAGATTTTAATTTCACTGCATTTCTAATTCTTGTCAGCATATCTGCAATTGGGTCAGTTACCATAATTCCACTCCTTTACCAGCTTGCTTTTACCACTCCAGGGATTTTCCCTGAATTGGCTAAGAATCTGAAACAAATTCTGCAAAGACCAAAATCTCTTAAATATCCCCGCGGGCGTCCACATATTCTACACCTGTTTCTTACACGAACCTTAAATTTTGGTGGATATTTTGACCTTTCTATCTTGCTCTTCCTCGCCACGCTCCCTCCTTATTTAAATGGCATCCCAAATTCTTTCAATAAAGACAGTGCTTCTTCATCAGACTTAGCTGTTGTACAGATAGTTATATCAAGTCCGTGTATCATCTCAACCTTATCATAATCTATCTCAGGAAATATAAACTGCTCCTTTATTCCGAAAGAATAATTTCCCCTTCCATCAAAAGATTTTGGAGAAAGGCCTCTAAAATCTCTTATTCTTGGTAATGCCAAAGAAATTAATCTATCCAGAAACTCATACATTTTATCTCTTCTTAGTGTAACCTTACATCCTATTGGCATACCTTTCTTTAATTTAAAAGCTGCCAGAGCTCTTTTAGCCTTTGTTATAAGTGGTTTCTGCCCTGTTATTAAAGCAATTTGCTTTTCTGCTGCATCAAGAAGTTTTATATTTTGAACAGCCTCTCCCAAAGTTACATGGACCATAATCTTTTCAAGCTTTGGAACCTGCATTATATTCTTATAATTAAACTTTTTCATGAAAGCTGGTATTATTTCTTTCTGATATTTCTCTTTAAGCCGTGGTATGTATTTTTTATCCGCTGTCATCAGTCAATAACCTCCCCACACTTTTTGCAAATCCTCAGCTTTCTACCATCCTCCAGGAATCTTGCACCAATCCGTGTAGGTTTATCACATTTAGGGCATATTAAAAGAACCTTTGAAATATGAATTGGATGCTCCTTTTCTATAATTCCACCCTGTGGATATTTACGGGATGGTTTCTGATGCTTTTTTATAATATTGACTCCCTCCACAATAACTTTCTCCTTTTTTGGCATCACAACAAGAATCCTTCCCTTTTTGTTCTTATCCTTACCTGACAAAACCAGCACTGTATCTCCTTTTTTTATTCTCAGACTCACCTTAGTTACCTCCATTTATATAACTTCAGGTGCAAGAGATACTATCTTTGTGAACTCTTTCCATCTCAGTTCTCTTGCAACAGGACCGAATATTCTTGTACCAATTGGCTCAAGTTGATTATTTACAAGCACCACAGCATTCTGATCAAATCTTATATAAGAACCATCAGGTCTTCTCACACTTTTTCTCAGTCTAACAACTACAGCTTTTATCACTGAGCCTTTCTTTATATTGCTATCAGGCAGGGCTTCCTTTACGCTTACTACGATAATATCTCCTAAACCAGCATATTTTCTATTAGAACCTCCAAGAACCCTTATACACTGAACCTTTTTCGCACCTGAATTATCAGCAACCTCAAGAATACTTCTTGGTTGAATCATTAATCTCCAACCTCCTTAACTATTCTTAAAACCTTCCATCTTTTTGTTTTGCTTATAGGTCTACTTTCAATTATTTCAACAACATCACCGATTCGGCATCTGTTTTCTTCATCATGTGCTTTGTATTTCTTTTTTGTCTTAATTATCTTTTTATAAAGAGGGTGCTGAAAAATTCTTTCCACGGAAACAACTACAGTTTTATCCATCTTATCACTGACAACACTGCCTTTTAATATTTTCTTTGGCATATTTTTAACTCCTTATACCCTTCTGCCTCTCTGTTAAGATTGTTAATATTCTTGCTATATCCTTCTTTACCGCCTTCAGTCTTTTCACATTCTGTAGTTCTCCCTTTGCAAGTTGAAATCTTAAATTAAATAGTTCTTTTCTTAACTCTCCTTCCTTCTCCCTTAATTCTTCTATTGAAAGATCTCTTAATTTTTCAGCCTTCATGCCAGAGCCTCCTGCCTTTTTACAAATTTTGTCTTCACAGGAAGTTTATAAGATGCTATTTCAAATGCCTCCCTTGCAACCTCCTCTGATACACCTGCTATCTCAAAAAGTATCCTGCCAGGTTTAACCACAGCAACCCAGAACTCAGGATTTCCTTTTCCTTTACCCATTCTTGTTTCAGCTGGTTTACGGGTAATTGGTTTATCAGGGAAAATTCTTATCCAGAGCTTGCAACCCTTTCTTGCATGTCTCATAATTGCAACCCTTGCAGCCTCTATCTGTCTTGCAGTAATCCAGGCAGGCTCAACTGCTTTAAGACCATACTGCCCAAATGAAACAATTCCACCTCTGCAGGCAATCCCTTTCATCCTGCCTTTTTGCATTTTACGATATTTAACTTTCTTTGGAGCTAACATAATTCATTCCTCTCTAAAAAATTAATAAGCATAATTTATGTACTGTCCTGGCTGGAGTTCTCCTTTAAATATCCAGACCTTAACACCTATCACTCCATATGTGGTCTTTGCCTCTGCAAATCCGTAATCAATATCAGCTCTGAAAGTGCTGAGCGGAACTCTTCCCTCCCTGTACCACTCTGTTCTTGCTATCTCTGCTCCTGCAAGCCTTCCAGCACAGGAAACCTTTATACCCTTTGCACCAAATCTTATAGAAGAAGCAACAGCTCTCTTCATTGCTCTCCGATAGGCAACTCTCTTTTCTATCTGAAGTGCTATATTTTCAGCAACCAACTGAGCATCAAGTTCCGGTCTTCTTACTTCCTTTATTTCAATGTTTGTGGGGTTACCTGTTTTTTCTTCAATTTCCTTCTTAAGTTTATCTACTTCTGCACCTTTTTTCCCTATAATTATTCCGGGTCTTGCTGCAAATATTAAAACTTTGATTTTTTCTCCTATTCTTTCTATATCAATCCTTGATATGCCAGCATGATAAAGCCTCTCCTTCAGCATCTTTCTCAGATTAAGGTCTTCTATCAACTGCTGGGCATATCCTTTTCTGGAAAACCATCTACTTTCCCAGAATCTTATTATGCCTAATCTGTTACCTATAGGGTTTGTTTTTTGCCCCAACTCATCACCTCCATCTTATTTTTCTTCCAGCCCAACATATATTGTAATATGTGAAGTTTTCTTTTTAATAATATTAGCCCTTCCCATTGCTCTTTCTTCAATTCTTTTCATTATAGAGCCCTGATCCACATATGCTTTTGTAATTACAAGACTGTCAATATCTATTCTTGGATTCTTTTGCTCTGCATTGGCAAGTGCTGAACGTAAAACTTTTTCAACTATGCGTGCACCCCTGTGAGGCATGTATTTCAACATCAAAAGAGCCTGACCAGCTTTTTTGCCCCTAATCAGGTCAATAACCCTTCTTGCTTTAGTGGGAGTTATACGAGCATATCTTAAACAAGCTCTTGCTTCCATTTCCTATTTCCCCTTTGCCTTTTTCTTTTCTTCAGAGCCTGCATGACCTTTAAAAGTTCTTGTAGGAGCAAATTCTCCTAATTTATGTCCTATCATATTCTCTGTAATATATACAGGGATAAACTTTTTACCATTATGAACAGCAAATGTAAGCCCTATAAATTCCGGAATAATTGTAGATCTCCTTGACCATGTTTTTATTGGCTTTTTATCTCCTGACTCAAGTGCTTTTCTTGCCTTTTCCATAAGTTTCTCATCAACAAAGGGACCTTTTTTAAGAGACCTTGGCACTTTTCAATCCTCCTTTATTTCCGCCTCTTTATTATAAATTTATCAGTTTTCTTGTTTTTTCTTGTTTTGACTCCTTCAGGCTTACCCCATGGTGTGCAAGCAGGTCTTCCACCTGATGACTTGCCTTCTCCTCCACCCAGTGGATGATCAACAGGATTCATGGCAACACCCCTAACTGAAGGGCGTCTCCCAAGATGTCTTGACCTACCAGCTTTTCCAATAATTATATTTTCATGCTCAAGATTGCTGACCTGCCCAATGGTTGCCAGACAATTAACACTTATAAGTCTAACCTCTCCTGAAGGTAGTTTCACATGAGCATATTTATCCTCTTTTGCCAGAAGCTGAGCAGCAGCTCCAGCACTTCTTACAAGCTTAGCACCTCCACCAGGATAAAGTTCTATATTATGTATCATCGTTCCAAGAGGAATCTCTTTAAGGGGTAAAGCATTACCCACCTTCACATCTACACCAGAACCGCTCATCAGAGTATCTCCAACTTTTAGTCCATCTGGAGCAAGAATATATCTGTATTCTCCATCAATATATTTCAGAAGAGCTATTCTTGCTGTTCTATTTGGATCATACTCTATGCTTGCAACTTTTGCAGGCACTCCATGTTTGTCTCTTTTAAAATCAATAATTCTGTAAAGTCTTCTGTTACCACCGCCCTTAAGCCATGATGTAATTCTGCCTTGATTATTTCTTCCTCTGGTCTTTTTTATACAAATGGTCAGAGGTTTATAAGCCTCATCTTTTGTTATTTCGCTAAAATCAGGATAAGTTACAAATCTTCTTCCAGATGATGTTGGTTTACATCTTTTTATACCCATTTATACTCCCTCTACAAGATCTAATTTTTCTCCAGGCTTCAGAGTAATTATTGCCTTTTTCATTCTTTTTGTTTTTCTGTAATAAAATCCCACTCTTTTTCTTGTTGGCTTTACATTAATAACTGCAACATTGTCAACCTTTACCTTGAATATTTTTTCAAATGCCTTCTTGATCTGAAGCTTGTTTGCATCAGGATGAACCTCAACAACTACCTTATTTTCATTTTCTTTAAGATTCATAGCTTTTTCTGTAAAAATTGGTCTTTTAATTACCTCATAAATACCCATCAGCAAACCCCCTTGATACTCAGCAACCTGTCAAGTCCAGCAACTGTAAATACTACCTTATCAAAACTGACAACATGGTAAGCATTTAAATCTTCTGCTCTTACTACATTCACATAGGGAATATTCCTTGATGAAAGAAGAATATTGCCATCCTTATCTGGAAGAACTACAAGCACTGATTTTCCCTGCAATTGCAAGTTCTTTAAAATTGCTACCATATCTTTTGTCTTTATTTTTTCAAGTGACAAACTATCAAGCAATAATATCTCACTGTCTTTGTATTTCATGGTGAGTGCCTTAAATAAGGCTGTATCCTTCATCTGCTTTGGAAGTTGAATGTAGTAATCTCTTGGTTTAGGACCAAATACCACTCCGCCTTTTCTCCATAACGGAGATCTTATACTTCCATGCCTTGCTCTGCCTGTATGTTTCTGTCTCCACGGTTTTCTACCACCACCTGAAACTTCAGCTCTTGTTTTTGTGGAATGCGTGCCCTGCCTCTGATTCGCCATGTAAGAGACAACAACTGTATGGACTACTGATTCTGAAGCAGGATTATTGAAAACAATTTCTGGAACATCCTTTTTGCCAACAATATTATTATTGACATCTCTTATCTCAATCTCTATCATGCTTCTACCTTCCATATCTCCAGTATTCCATTTTCACCTCCTGGAACAGAACCTTTTACAATCAGTAAATTCTGTTCCGGGATAACATCAATAACAGCTAAGTTTTTCACCGTAACTGTCTCATTTCCTGTATGACCCGCCATTCTTTTACCCTTCCATACTCTTGAAGGGAAAGAGCTCGCACCAATAGATCCAGGAGCCCTATTAAACATGGAGCCGTGACTGTCAGGACCGCCTGCAAAGCCGTGTCTTTTTATAACACCCTGGAATCCTTTACCCTTTGAAATGCCAGATACGCTCACCACATCTCCCCTTGAAAATATTTCTACTGTAAGTCTGTCTCCCACATTGTATCCTGTCATTCTAAATTCCTTTAATATCCTGCAAACAGGAACTCCTGCCTTTTTAAAAATACCAAGCAGAGGTTTGGGAATATTTTTCTCTTTTTTTACTTCTCTGAATCCGAGCTGGATAGCCTCATAACCATCCTTTTCTTTATTTTTCACCTGGACAACCCAGCATGGACCAGCCTCTATTACAGTAACCGGAATAAGCCTGCCTTCTTCATCAAATATCTGAGTCATTCCTACTTTTCTTCCTAAAATTCCCTTCATAGCTTGATCTCCACATCTACCCCTGCAGAAAGCTCCAACTTCATCAGAGCCTCCACTGTTTCAGGGGTTGGATCATATATATCAATCAATCTCTTATGCACTCTAATTTCAAACTGTTCTCTTGATTTTTTATCCTGATTTGTTGATCTCAAAATTGTATATCTGCTTATCCTTGTTGGTAAAGGCACAGGACCAGAAATCCTTGCACCAGTCTTTTTAACAGTATCAACAATTTCCTTTACAGACTGGTCAAGTACTCTGTGATCATATGCCTTTAACTTTATTCTAATTCTTTGATCCATTACTCCAGCACCTCTGTAACAACACCAGCACCAACTGTCCTTCCACCCTCCCTTATCGCAAACCTCAGTCCCTCCTCCATTGCTATCGGAGCTATCAGTTCAACCATAAGATTCACATTGTCCCCAGGCATAACCATCTCAACCCCCTCAGGTAACTTTATCACTCCAGTTACATCAGTAGTCCTGAAATAAAACTGAGGTCTGTATCCATTAAAAAACGGTGTGTGCCTCCCTCCTTCCTCCTTAGTAAGTACATAAACCTCAGCCTTAAACTTTGTGTGCGGCGTTATGCTGCCAGGCTTAGCCAAAACCATCCCACGCTCTACCTCATCCTTGCCTATACCCCTCAAAAGCACTCCTATGTTGTCTCCCGCCCTTCCTTCATCCAGAACCTTCCTGAACATCTCTATCCCTGTAGCAACTGTCTTACGAGTCTCTCCTAACCCCACTATCTCTACTTCATCACCTACCTTTATTATCCCACGCTCTACCCTGCCTGTTACAACTGTACCACGACCTGATATGCTGAATACATCCTCTATCGGCATCAAAAATGGCTTGTCTACAGGTCTTTCAGGCTCAGGTATATAGCTGTCTATAGCATCCAGTAACTGCTGTATGCTATGGTAGTCCTCTGCATTAGGATCATTGCTCTCACAGTTCAGTGCCTTCAGTGCACTGCCCCTTACAACAGGTATCTCATCTCCAGGAAATCCATACTTGCTCAATAGCTCCCTTACCTCAAGCTCAACAAGATCAAGTAGCTCAGGATCATCAACCATGTCTGTCTTGTTCATGTATACCACTATATATGGAACCCCTACCTGCCTGGCAAGAAGTATATGCTCACGTGTCTGCGGCATCGGTCCATCATTTGCTGCTACAACCAGTATGGCTCCATCCATCTGAGCTGCCCCTGTTATCATGTTCTTTATGTAGTCAGCATGCCCAGGACAGTCTACATGAGCATAATGACGCTTGTCTGTCTCATACTCTACATGGGCTGTGTTTATCGTTATCCCTCTCGCTTTCTCCTCAGGTGCATTGTCTATCTGATCATAACTCTTGTACTGCGCCATACCCTTAAACTCTAAATACTTGGTTATCGCTGCTGTAAGTGTTGTCTTGCCATGATCAATATGCCCTATCGTCCCTACATTTACATGCGGCTTCTTCCTCTCAAATTTTGCCTTTACCATCTCTTTTCCTCCTTAAAATCTTCTAAAACTTTATTTTCACTTTAAGCCCATGACCGGGATTGAACCGGTGACCTCGTCCTTACCAAGGACGCGCTCTGCCAACTGAGCTACGAGAGCCTAATTTAAAATTTTTAAAATTATAAAAAAAAAATTACAATTTGACAAATCCTAACTTTATTATTTACCTTATAAAGGC
>CAZDXM010000044.1:0-7484 GCA_964509535.1 uncultured Thermodesulfovibrio sp.
ATATTATGTTATATCAAAATCCTTTTCAGATAAAACAATTATTGCTTTTCTGAATATTCCGGGAATTAACTCATTGCTTGAAATACTCAAAAAACAAGATTACTATGCATTTATAGTCAATCAGCAGGGATTTGTAATAGCACATATAAATGAAGAGGTTGTAAATCAGGGAACAAATCTAAAGGATTTAAAATTAGTAGAAAAAGGAATAAATGGCAAACAGAAGCTTGTTGAAGAGAAAATTGACAAAAATCGTTATGTATTCATAGCCAGACAAATTCCTGAAACAAACTATACCATGTTTATCGGTGAGGAATACACTAAAGCATTTCGTGCTTTTTATAAATTGAGACAGAGAGGAGTTTATGTTATGGCTGTGTCCGCAGCCTTTTCAATCTTATTAGGGTTGTTGCTTTCAAATGCTCTGGTAAAACCTATTCATGGAATTTTGAAGATGATTTTAAAAATTAAGAAGGGTGAATACAAAATTGCTCCATATAAATCAGGATTCAGAGAGTTTGATGCGCTGTCTTCCAGTCTTTTATCAATGGCTGAAGTAATAGCTGACAGGGAACTCAAACTCAGAAAAATATTTGAAGCTTCTAAGGATGCCATAGCAGTTGTTAGCATAGATGGTGATATTATTGATATTAATGATGCAGGAGTTAAAATGTTCGGTTACACTGATAAATCAGAAATGCTAAAAATAAAAACTCACCAGACCTATGTTGAGATATCAGACAGAGTTAAATATATTAAGGAAATTGAAGAAAAAGGTTATGTTGAAAACTATGAAGTTGCCTTAAGAAGAAAAAGTGGTGAAGTATTTTACGGACTTATTTCCTCCTCAGCTGTAAGGAATAAAAATGGTGAGCTTCTTTTTATTGTCACAACAATAAGAGACATAACAGAAAAAAGAAAGCTTCAGGAGCAGCTTTTTCAGATACAGAAAATGGAAAGCATAGGAAGGCTTGCAGGCTCAATAGTTCATGATTTTAACAACATTCTTACAATAATACATGGAAGCAACCAGCTTTTAAAGATGCATGCAGGAACTGACCCTGTTATTGATAAATACACATTCTCCATTTCAAAAGGTGTTGAAAAGGCAATGGATTTCACAAAAAAACTTCTTGCTTTCTCCCGAAAACAGCCCATGAGTTTTAATGTTTATGATCTCAATGAAGTTATAAAAGAAGAAGTGAAGCTTCTTAAACCAACAATCAGAGAAGATATTGAGCTTCAACTGGAAACATTTGACAGTCCTTTATTTGTAAATCTTGATACTGCTTATTTTACACAGGTTCTTTTAAATCTTACAGTTAATGCAATGGATGCTATGCCACATGGAGGAACAATAAGGATTGAGACACAGCAAAGGACAATTGATGAGGATTGTGTTAAAGCTTACCCCCTTGCAAAGAAGGGTAATTATGCCTGTATAACTTTTTCTGACACAGGAACAGGAATACCTAAAGATATAATTGATAAAATTTTTGATCCATTTTTTACAACAAAAACTGAAGGACCAGGCTTGGGTCTTTCAATTGTTTATGGAATAGTCCAGCAGCATAATGGATTTATAAATGTTTACAGTGAAGAAGGTAAGGGAACAACCTTCAGAATATATCTGCCTGTCACAGAGAAAGCGGAAAAGATACCAGAGGAAAAGGTTGCTGAAGTTAGTGTGGATATAAAGAATATTTGTCTTGTTGAAGACAACGATGATGTAAGGGCAGTTATCAAGGAAATTTTAATAAATAATGGTTTTGAGGTTATTCCATTTTCAAGCGGACTTGATCTTCTGAACAGATTTGAAGAACTTAAAGATTTAGTAGATCTTTATCTTTTTGATGTGGTAATGCCAGAGATAGGTGGTTTTGAGCTATATAAAAGGCTAAGAGAAATTAAACCAGACATTAAAGTTGTCTTCATGACAGGATATGCAAACAACATTGCAGAGGTAAATTATCTGATTAAGGAAGGCATGCAAATAATAAACAAACCTTTCAGTATAGCTGAGTTTAAAAATAAAATTAAGGAAATTTCTTAACTTGAAGCCTCTTTAAATTTTATTTTTTCAGCATTTTTCTCAATCTGTTTTAGCCACCTTAGCCTTGAGTTTTTGATCAGAGAGGTGTTCATTAATTCAATTAATTCTGGTGAATTAATATCAAAATCATAACTCTTCTTAAAGAAGCCCCCATTAATTTTCCCACCATTTATTAATCTCTTTAAATCATTTGGACTGGGTTGCTTAAGGGATATTCCCATCTGTTTTGCCACGGATATAAAGATTTCTCTGTGGGTTTTTGCATGCCCCAGTGGTTTAATAGCACAGGATAGATGTTTTATTCTTCCTGCCCAGTCTATTATGCTTCCTGATGATTCAAAGAATGTTGTTGTAGGCAGGACAAGGTCTGCTTCAGATGCAAGTTCTGTAAGATGTGAATGCTGAACAATTAGAAAATCAACTCCATCAGGTCTGTTCTTAAGGGGAACTTCTCCCACAATATAAAGCATTTTCAAACCACCATTTATTATGTCTCCATATTTTTTGCCACCATTCATTCCAAGTCTTGCAATTCCGTAACAATTAGCTTCAAGACCGATGCACACAATTCTGCCTTTAAGTAATGTTATATTTGATGACAGTTTAAAAAATCTTGGTGATGTAAGGATAACAGGATTGTTTGATTCAATGATAAACTGAGCAGCTTTATTTACATCATCCCTTACATATTTTACATTCTGCACAGCAGATTCCAATTCCTTTTTACCCTTTAATCCCATGGATATTAAAGCTTTCAGAAGCTGTTTGACAGTCAGTGCAGGGTCACCAAGAAGATTTAGTGTTGCGACCTCGCTCACTTCTGCATGAGAAGTATTGAAAGTGATAAGTCTGGCACCTCTTGCCACCTTTCTTCTAATAAATACATCAAATGCTGGAAGCAACCTCTCCTTTTGAGAAGGATCAAGATCCACCAGAATGATAAGATCAACATTCTCTATTTCTACATTTTGTGACTTTGCAATACAGCTGATGTCACTGTAAAGGCTTACTGTGGTATCAAAATACCCTGTACCAGCAACATCCTTTATAAATTTTTTAAGAACAAAAGCATCCTCGTTCATAAGATTTGCTGTGCTTATAAAGCCTGTTTCTTTACCGAAGTTTTTAAGTTTCTCTGAAACTAAAGACACTGCTTCCTGCCACTGTATTTCTTGGAAGGTGTCATTTATTCTCTTCAGTGGGGATTTGATTCGGCTGTCAGCATACACCCAGTCAAAGCTAAACCTTCCATAGGCGCATATATATCTTTCAACAGAGCCTTCCTCATGAGCTGGGGTGATTTTCTGTATTATCCCATCTTTCACACTGACAACTATATCACAGCCGCATCCGCAGAGAAGACAAGCAGATTTTATTTTCTGATATTCCCATTCTCTTCCTCTCTGTTCTCTGTCAGCTTCAACAATAGCATTTACAGGACATACATCAATACAGCTACCACAGAAAGTGCAGTTTGATTCCTGAAGAGGTTTATCATTTGGTGTGGTAACCTTTGACTCAATTCCTCTTCCCATGAAATTTAAAACCGCTGTTCCCTGTTCCTTGCATATCCTGATGCATCTTGAGCAGAAAATACAGTAATCAGGCTGTCTCTTTATAAATGGATTGCTTACATCTGGCTCATATCCAAGTCTTTTCTTTGTAAAGGCTGTGTCTTTTACTCCCAGTTCATAAGCATATTTCTGCAATTCACAGATACCTGCCTTTGTGCAGGTTAGACAGTCAGAAGGATGCATTGAAAGAATGAGCTCTATAATAAAACGCCTCAATTCAAGTAGTTTTTCAGTCTGTGTTTTTACAACCATACCATCCTTGACTTTTGTATTGCAAGCTATAACAGGTGCTTTAAGTCCTTCTATTTCTACAAGACAGAGCCTGCACGCACCTATACTTTTCAGACCCTTCAGGTAGCAAAGATGTGGTATATGGATGCCCGCAATTTCAGCTGCATCAAGAAGATTTATGCCTGATGGGGCATGAACTTCCTTTCCATCAATTATAACTTTAACAGTTTTCTTCATTTTTATTGCTCCCCTATAATTTCTATAATATTTCTATTATTTACAATTATATCAATGGCATTTTCAGGGCATATTTCAATGCATTCTCCACACTTAGTACATTTGGTCTGATCAATTTCATAAGAAATATAAACTTTTTTGTAATTGTTCTTTTCTCTAATAATTGCAAAATATCTACAAACTCTGAAACATTCACCGCATCTGCTACAAATATCAGGATTTATAATATAATTAACGATATTTACACATTCTTCATAAGGACATGCCTCAACAATATGTCTTTTTATTTCTTCATAAAAAGTCTCAACTGTATCAACAATAAAATTACCCAAATCCTTACCATTTTTACAAAATGAACCAGCAACCATATTCAGTCCAATTCTTTTTAATAAATCTATATCTTTTTCACTTATACCAGCAACCCATTGACTCAGTTTTATAGCTACTATTCTTGCCTCTTCTGTCCCGAAGGCACATGGAAAACACTTTCCACACATGAGCTCTTTAATAAATTCAGTCAAACTATAAAGAAGCCTTTGAATAGGACAGCTTCTCAGTTCAGCTTCCTTTAAAATATCTTCTACTTTTTTACCTTTTAAAATTATATCATCTTTCATTTTACTGCTATTTTATTTCTCCATAATAAGCCTGTTTTAAATCTTATAGCTCCTGTAGGACATACATCTATGCATTCACCACATCTTTTACATAAGGACGCATCAACAATATAACATGTTGAAAGTTCTATTATTGCATTGCTTCTGCATACCTCTTTACACTTTCCACATCTCTCACATCCATTTTCATCAATAAATACCAGAGGTGGTTCTTTAATTTCTACACTGCTCATAAGACAGATATCATAACACATCTTACACCTCTGGCAAAGGACTTGATCTATGTAAAGTCCCCCTTCTTCAGCTTCTTTTATTGCCTCAAAAGGACAAACATCTATGCACCTTCTGCACTGAATACATATATCTTTATTTATTGACAGTAGATACATTCCTGCACATGATTTTGCCCTGCAGTATCTTGAGTATATATGCTCTTCATACTCATCAAGGAAATATTTGAGTGTTGTAAGCACAGGATTTGGGGCAGTTTTTCCAAGCCCGCAAAGAGAACTTTCAATTACAAATTTGCCAATTCTTTCAAGATTTTTTATATCATCTGGCTCTCCATTGCCTGAAGTAATTTTTTCAAGTATCTGAAGCATCTGATATGTTCCTATCCTGCATGGAATGCACTTTCCACATGATTCAGCCTGTGTGAATGAAAGGAAAAATTTTGCCATGTCAACCATACAATCCTCTTCATCCATAACAACCATTCCACCTGACCCCATCATTGAACCAACCTTTTTTAAGGAGTCAAAATCAACAGGAAGGTCAAGATACTCTGATGGAACACATCCACCAGAAGGTCCTCCTATCTGAACAGCTTTAAACTTTCTGTCCCCTAAAATCCCTCCTCCAATATCAAATATTATTTCTCTTAAAGTAATACCCATTGGAACTTCTATCAGCCCTGTATGCTTCACCTTGCCTGTAAGTGCAAATATTTTTGTGCCAGGAGATGTTTCTGTTCCTATAGTAAGATACCATTCAGCACCTTTGTTAATTATATGAGGAACATTTGCCAGTGTCTCAACATTATTTATTACAGTTGGTTTTCCCCACAAACCCTTCTCAACAGGAAAAGGAGGTCTTGGTCTTGGCATTCCTCTTTTTCCTTCAACTGATGCCATAAGGGCTGTTTCCTCTCCACATACAAATGCTCCACCACCTTCAACAAGCTGAATGGAAAAACTGAATCCGGTTCCGAGAATGTTTTCTCCAAGAATTCCAAGCTCTTGAGCCTGTCTTATTGCGATTTTAAGGTTATTGACAGCAAGGGGATATTCATGGCGAACATAAATAACTCCATACCGAGCCCCTATTGCAATTGCACATATCAGCATTCCTTCAAGAACGCTGTGAGGATCACCTTCCATAATTGATCTGTCCATAAATGCTCCTGGATCTCCTTCATCTCCATTTGCTATCACTATCTTGATATTTTCAGGAGATCTTTTTGCATATGACCATTTTATTCCTGCAGGAAAACCAGCACCACCTCTTCCTCTTAAATTTGATTTTTTTATCTCCTCTATTATACTTTGTGAGTCCATATATATCAGTGCTTTTTCAAGTGCTGTATATCCTTCAGATGCTATATAATGATATATGTTTGTTGGATCTATCCTTCCGTTATTTTTAAGAACAACTCTTAGCTGTTTACTGTAAAAGGGAATATCATTAAGAAAATATGCCACTTTTCCGATAGGATCCCTGTAAAGAAGCTCCCATGCAGGTTTTTCATCTTTGATGCTTTCTGCTAATTCATTTGTACTTTCCGGAGTAACTCTCTTGTAAAAATAACCAGGAGGTTCAACTGTAACCAGTGGACCTTTCTGGCATAGACCCTGACATCCTGTAGGTATTATTTCTACATCCAGCCTGAATTCTTTCAAAGAATTGTATAAATTTTCAAATACCTTAATAGAATTATTTGCTCTGCATCCTGTACCGCAACATACTCTTACTTTGATTTTTTTAGAAGAAAGTGATATCTCCTGAAGCCTTTGACGTAAAGCCCTGAGTTCTTTTACGTTTTTTAATCTTTCCATGGCTCCACCTTAAAATAATTAAATTAATACATTGTTTCAGCTATATAGCAGATCTCTGGCAGCAGATGTGTAACTAAATCTCTGAATGTGACCATTCCTACTATTTTGTCATTATCAACAACAGGTAAATGTCTGATTTTTTTTCTAACTGCTATAGATATTGCAGTGCTCAGGGGGGTAAAGGGATCAAAAACTGTGATATCTTTTCTTACAATATTCTCAAGAATTTCATCAAAAGATATATTATGGTAAACGCAGTTAACTATATCTCTCTCAGTAAAAATGCTTACAAGCTTGTCTTCTTCATTTACCACAAATATTCCGCTTACATTTTTTTCTTTCATAAGTTTTATGGCATCAAGTATTTTACCTGAATGATTTATTTTTATTAATTCGCAGGAATTTGATTCTATAATATCTTTTAATGTCATTGTTCCTTTTCCTTGATTTTTATAATTAAATCCTGAATTTTTCTTCCACCAACAATTTCGCTCACCACTTCATCATTTATTGTGGTGACGGGTGCAAGACCGCAACAACCAATACAGCCCACTCTTTCAAGGGTCATTTTTAGGTCATCAGTGGTTTCTCCAGTTTTAATTTTGAATTCCTGTTCGAGTGCCTGAAGTATTTTTTTTGCTCCCTTTACATAGCAGGCTGTTCCAAGACATACACGCACTATATTTTTACCTTTAGGTTTAAAGTAAAACATTTTATA
>CAZDXM010000045.1:0-6200 GCA_964509535.1 uncultured Thermodesulfovibrio sp.
TTGAGCAGGGAGCAGACCATGATATGGATGCTATTGTAAAGTATGAGATTACTCCTGTAGGTACCAATCAGATAAAAGTAAGTTTAACCTCTGATTATGATGCTGCAGGATGTATTGACCAAGTTCTGGGATTTTTCATAAGTGGAACAACTGAGGATGGACAGTGGCTTGTAGTAAAAGACAAAGACGCATCCACAGACAATGATACACCAGCAGTTGTTGGTAATATGCCCCTTACTTGGGAAAAAACCTTCACCCTCTCTGGTTCATCAGCTGGACAGCTTAAAAATCCCCTATGGTATGCTGCAAAATGGGGAGGCTTTGATGACCAAAATGGAAACAATATCCCTGATTTACAATCTGAATGGGATAAAGACGGAGACGGAATCCCTGACACTTATTTTTATGTAGTAAATCCCTTAAAAATGGAACAGGAACTTGAAAAAGCCTTTGCAGACATACTCCGTAAAGCATCCTCTGGTGCTACTGTTGCAACTCTTGCGTCAAGAACAGGAATATCAAGCCTTGTCATTCAGCCTTATTTTTATCCAAAGTATCAAAGGGAGGATGGAACAGAGCTTGGATGGCTTGGTTTCTTACGCAGTTTCTGGATTGACCTTAGCCAGAACCTTAGAGAAGATACTATTGAAAGTTTTATATTAAATATTCTTAATACAATTGATAAAATTTTTCAGTTTGTCATTGTTGATGAGGAGACCAAAATAGCAGTGCTGCAAGGTGGCGCTGATACATGTCAGCTTGAGGAAGTGAAAGAAGTATCAGAAATTAAAGCAGTTTTTGACAGTGGTTGTTTGCTTGCAAATATAACCGCGGATTCAAGAAATATAAAATACAATAAAAATGGATCTTTAACGGATTTCACAATTTCTGAGGCAACTACTCTATCTTCAGTATGGCAGAGTATTGACTCAACAATTGATTCAACAAAGGCAGGCTGTATAATAAGGTATCTCAGGGGTGAGGATTTATCAAATGATTCAACATGTAAAACCCTTAGCTATGTCCAGAGGACAAGAAAGTTAAATATAAATACCTTCTGTGGCTCAGGTGGAGAACAAACATGGAAGCTCGGAGATATAATACATTCAACGCCTTCTGTTGTTTCTGACCAGCCTGTAAATATTTATCATATAAAATATGGTGATAGCAGTTATTCTGATTTTATAAAGCTTGATGCATACAAAAATCGACCTTCGCTGACATTTGTAGGTGCAAATGATGGGATGTTACACGCCTTCAGGGTTGGAACAATTATAAATCAAGCAAGTCTTGAGAAACCTTCAAAGCTTCAGAATGATCCAAATGACACAGGAACTGACAAAATTGGAAGAGAAGAATGGGCATTCATACCTAAAAATGCTATCCCTTATCTTATATGGTATGGAAAATCTGATTATTGTCATGTCCCAACTGTTGACTACAGAACCCTTGTTGTTGATGCAAAGGTAGATAACACTTGGAAGACACTTCTTGTTGGCTCAATGGGATTTGGAGGGAAAGCATTAGGTAGTTATTCCTCAAGTGTTTTTGTTCTTGATATAACTGATCCTTTAAATCCTTCTCTTTTATGGGAAAGAACACTTTCAGACCAGACCCTTACACTTTCTTTCCCTGCTGTAACAAAAATTGGAAATAACTGGTATGTAGTAATAGGAAGCGGTCCAAAAGACCCTGACGGAACAAGTTTTGCTTCGTCCACAAAGGTATATTTTTTTAATATTAAAGATGGAACCTTAGCAAAAGAAATCACAATTTCTCTAACAGGTAATGTTTATGCAGCAGTTGGAGATATAATGCCTGTTGATGTAGACTTTGATTACTCTGACGATGCGATTTATTTAGGATTGTATGGAACCAAAAGTGGAAAAACATGGGGTATGTTTTACAGAATTGTTGTAAAAAATGGGCTTGCGTCCGCCAGTGTTTCAAAAGCAATTGATCTTGAAACATTTAAAACATCATCATACAATGAAGCTCCACCAGTTTTTGCAGCACCGAACTTTACATTAGACGAATTTGGTAATCTATGGGTATTTTTTGGAACAGGACGATACCTTACACAGGCAGACAAGACCATTTCTTATAAAAATTATCTTATTGGATTTAAAGAGCCGTGCTGGAATGGTTCATGTTCAAATACTTATTCAAAAGGAAACCTCACAGATACAACTACAACAACTGTTCAGGCAACAGTTACAGAGGTTAAAAAATTATGTTCTTGTTCAGGAAGTTTATGCGGGCTTGCAGATGTTGTTTATGAAACAACCCCTGTAACTTCAATTCAAGAGGTAACCACTGGATGGTATTATGAGCTTAGTGGAGAAGCAATCATAAGTCAGCCTGCTGTTTTTGGTGGAGTTGTTGATGCTTTAAGTTTTGTTCCTCCAGCAGATATATGTGCCTATGAAGGAAGTTCAAATTTGCTGGCTTTGTATTATAAATCAGGCACAGCGTATCCAAGACCTACTGTTCTTTCAAGCCTTGCAACAAGTGGAACTCAGGGAACTGTAACTGTTTATCCAAAGATTTCTCTTGGAAGAGGGGTTCCTCCTTTTGGAAATCCATTTCAGATTACTCAAGGAATAAGTTCAAGAGAATATACAAAGTTTATACAGGTATCAGCTGGTATAGTGCTTAGAGTCCGGCAACAGGTAGCTTCAGGATATGAAAGCAGGTTTATTTCATGGATAGAAAAATAAAAGGTTTCAGCGTTCTTGAGCTATTAATTATAATAGCAATTCTGTCAATTCTAATGTATGTTGGTTATTCCCAGTACATAAAATACAAAGCAGACAGAGAACTTGTAAGACAGACAAACATGCTTGCTGATGAGATAAGCTGGATAAAATCTCAGGCTATAGCTAAGGAACCTTATGGAATAGTTATTAATATAGGTAGTTACACTATATTCAAAGATTCAGATGGAAACTGTAACTTTTCTGATACCGAGGCTATAAGGTCTCAGGATTTTATCTCTAAAATAACAGCCACTGCTTCTCAAACACTGGTTTTTGACAGAAAGGGATATCCAAGAAGTACTACCTGTGCATTGGGAATAAGTAGTATTACTTTAATAAACATTAACAATAATCAGAAAATAATAGAAATAAGCAAATATGGAAGAACACAAATTAAATAATAAAGGTTTTACACTTATTGAACTTCTGATTGCAATGTTCATTGTGCTTATTGTTATGTTGGGGCTCCTTAAGGGAATTCTTGAGTATGAAAAGTTTACAATAAGAGCAAAAATGAAGGACAAAGCTACAGAGATTGCAAGACAGTTTGCCTCTTATATAGAAAGTCTTCCATATGCAAGTGATGGAAGCGGAGTTCAATCAATACTTTATGCAAATAATTCTTCATGGAACAATATTACATGCACCACTACATGCCCTTTCTTTGAAACAGAGATAGATTTCTATAACATTGGTTCCCCAACGCTTCCTAATCCAATTGGTGGACTTTCTTCTAATCTAAGGCTTTATCCATCTGAAGATACAATTAATGCAACATGTAGTTGCAGTGGTAGTAACTGTCCAACAACACTTCCTTCATGCACCTATCAAGGATTTTCAGGCAGAAAAATTTATTCAGCTGTAAATGTTGCAAGAATGATTGATGATTATGGAAGAGAAACTGGGAAGGCAGCATCAGTAATGGTATGGTATTTTGAGCCCTTTACCAATGAACTTAAAACAATGACAACTTTGGTAATTAAGGAAAAGCAATGAAAAAAGGTTATTCAATCGTTGAAATCCTGATTGTAATTGCTATAATGGGAATTTTAGCAGCTGGAATACTTAGTGCCTATCGTTTTATTGCAAAAGAAAATGTGCAGAGACATTTAGTTGCAAAGCAGGAGTCTGATGTTAGTGTGTTAATAAATCAACTTTTAAAAGATATTGAAACTGCAGGATTTGGAATTGATGCTGATACACTTGCCTCTCAAACGACTCTATCAGCAGGTACTTTACAGTTTCCTTCCTTAGCTACCCGAGAAGAAAAATGGTCTGGATGTTGGGCAGTTGTAGATAATTCAGGACGGATGAAAACACAATTTAATAATAAAAATATTGCTAATTACATGGGAGCTAATTGTCAGTTAAACTCAAATTACTGGTTTGTTATCCTTGACCCTGTTACAAAAAAGAAAAAAGAAGATTCAAATTTATGTTCTCAAGGCCTATGTAATTGTGGATATGGTGGGGATACTTGCGAATCTGTCTTTTATAATACCCTTGCTTTTTATGCAACTAATAATAACAATTATAAATATCCTCAATCTTTTATAACGACATATTCCCTTACATCAACAAATTTACCAAAAGAATGTGCTCAAGGAACTTACAATCTTGTTAAAACTCTTGGAACTTCAGGAACTCCTGGATATCAAGCAAATTACCCAATTATCTCTTGCCTTTTACAAAATAGCTTTAAAGTTAGGGCAGGAATACTAAGTGGAGGCTCAATTACTTATCAAGATTCTGTTTCCTCAGATCATATTCAAAACCATAACCTTGAACTTTTTCGTCTTTGCCTAATTATACAGGTTGGAGCAAGACAAGATACTGCTACAACTCAACCACAGTTCAGCACAGATTGTGGAGGAGGTCCTACAATAGACAGCACATGGTGGAATAATACAGGGAGGTGGTATAGATGGAAAGTTATAGAGCAGGATGTTCCATTAAAAAATTATCAATAGACAATAAAGGAGTTTCTCTTTTTTCTGCAATACTCATTGCTCTTTTTGCATTGCTGGCTTTGGCAGGGCTTTATTTTGCTTTAACCAAGCTTTTAGGTTCTTCCCAAACAATAAAAACATATGCATCAGTAAGAGATGCTGCAGCTGGAGGAGTTCATCAGGCTGTAATAATGATTCAGTCTGGTTCATTTAATGAATACAGTGTTGGAGATTGCACATCAAGCCCAATTGAAGTAAAATTCAAACTTTATGGTGAAACTGGAGAGTTCACAAATAAAATAACTGTTTGTCTTTCTGCATTTAAAACTCCTCCTGGGTATGAGATAGCAGGGGTTGCTTACTCAAAGCTACCAGAAGGTTTTATTTACACAATAATCTCTGAAGCAGAGGGTCCTCAGGAAACTCGCTCCCGTATAGAAGCTGTTTATACAAGGTAGTTTTTGATTTTTAAGAAAAGGATGTAAACAGCGAAAAAAAACAGATTCAACAGAAAAATGTATTTAAAATATTCATAAATGGAATTGAAAGAAATACAAAAAAATCCTGTGTAATAAAAAATTAGATGCAAATAAATTAAATAGATACCTCTTTCAACAGCTGTTGCAATATTTATAAAAACTATACTTAAAAGTAAAGGCAGAATTGTCAGAAAATAAGAGGGTAAATACAACAAAGCAGGTTCAAATTTTCTTCCAAAAAGTATTAAAAAAATCGGCTTGCCAGCTATAAAGAATACAATCTGAGCAAATATTTCAATTAATATAACTATACCAAACATTTGAAATATGAATTTTCTAAGTGCCGAAGAGTTTTTTGTTTCAACAAACTTAGGGAAATAAACACCAAGAATTGTTATAGTAAACCAGACAAGAACTTTACCAACTATTGAAACAGATGCTAAAAGTCCTGCTAAGTATTCATCAAATATTCTTCTAATAAAAAATGCATCCGCATAAATAAAAAAACCTGATGGAGACACATAGAGTGCTATCTTAAAAATCTTTTTAATACTTAATTTCGCAGTTTTACCCAAAGGTTCGCCATTTATCAATAGAAGTAAGAATAATACTATAAAAACTCCAATTGCAGAGGCAGAAAGAACACCGCCTATTTTTAAACCTACATATAATGTTACTAATGCTGCAATAAATCTTAAGGTAAGCTCCAATGCAAATGAAAAAGCAAATAGAGGGAACTTACCAGTTGACTGTAAAAAACTTCTCTCAACTGCAAGCATAAACATGCCAAGCCATGCAAAAGCTATTATAAAAAAGTAATAATTTTGTGTGACATGTAAAAAATTTTTCAAGTAATGTGACAGAGCAAAAGCACAAACTGCAAAAAATAATCCTGCTATCAGGCTCAAAAATCTTAAAGATCTTAAAAATTCATATTTTTTATCAAAGTTTTCAATAATGGTTTTAATACTAACTGTACCTAATAGAACTGTGATATTCCCCACTGTTAACAT
>CAZDXM010000046.1:0-2739 GCA_964509535.1 uncultured Thermodesulfovibrio sp.
CCATTGTTTATTATTGAAAAACATTTATGCAGATTAGATTTGAGATATTCGTAAGGTTCACATGAGGTGTGCTCATTTTGAATCACAAAATCCAATCCAAAAGCATTCCCCTTGAATTCCTCAACTACTAAATTTCCACCACCTCTTCTTGCTCTTGTTCCAAATCCTCCAAGATAAATTGATGCCCAAAGAGAAGCTAAGCCATTTTTATAAGCATTTTCATCAAATGAAATAAGTCTTATATTGAAGGTAAAACCAGGTTTAATATATTTTCTTTCATGATTAAGCAATAAGGTAGAGTATAGTAAATATCCAATTCCATTGTGTTCTCCAAATAAAGTTCTGGTAGAACTATCAAAGTGATATTTTAAGTTTTGATCTGTTTTTAGATTTGTTCCTAAATCTTCTTTTTTTGGTTGATGGTATACTGTTATGGTTATTTTGCTTTTTCCTTCTTCTTTATCGGTTCCACCAAAGATTAAGGATTCTTCTTTTTTTAGTTTGTTTATGTTATCTTCTGCTCTTATAGCCCTCCACCAGAAACGCATTCCACTTTTAAATTCAGAAGGTCTTAATTCAGGATTTTCGCTATCCTCTCCTGCCATAAACATAGGAGTTATTGTTTTTAACTTAAATTCAGCTTTATGCATTTCTACTCCTTTATAATATCAAAATTTTCCCTAATTATACCCCAAAAACAATATTGCTACAATATTTCATTCAATTTTGATTTTTCTTTTGTCAATGGAGACACCATAAGTTGTTGCTCCGTATCTTCTGATAGATTTAATCCTACATAAAGATGCCAAAGTTTGCTCAGAAATTGCCCCTAATATCTGGTTATTTATCTTAGTAATATAGCTCCTTAATGTATAGGGACTTATGCCTTTTTCTAATTTATTTCTTCTTTCCTCTACATCAATGATATTGGGTTTATAAGCTTCTGTATAGAAATTTACTAATTCATCAATGAAGGGTTTTTCAGTTAGATTTGTTAATGAGAGATAACATTCATCACAACCTAAACAGCTTTTATTTCTGATGCATGAAATTTTTTGCTTTAAAATTGTTGCATAAATAGCAATCAACATGGGATTCATGGAAAAGGACGATTTGCCTATTGAGATTTTTCTATCTTTAAGTTTTATATGAATAAATGGCTGGACTAAAGCAAGGTTAATCTCTGATTGAGTCTCTTCAATTAACTCTGTAAAGGTGTTTCCATTAAGCTTAATTTTTCCTGCAAGTTTTATAAAGGGAAGTTCTATAAGTTCAATTTTTGCCTTTTCCGTGCTAATCTGAGCTGTGCTTCCATCGGGAAGTCTACAGGGGATAAATTTCTCTTTCTTTGGCTTATAAAAAAATTCAGGATTTGATTCAAATTCTGGAGATACTAGAACATGATAGAGTTTATCCCAGGGACGGGCAAAAAGCTCCATTGCAGAGCCAAGATAAAAACCCATTGTTTTTCTTCCTCCAGCCATTGAGCAGTGTAGCCTCACTGATTGGTCCTTTGTAAATTCTTTTATAAGACTAATTATGGTGTCTGCTGTAGCTTCACTTTGAAAGGAGTTTCTAATGTCATCAATTTCTTTTCCATCTTTGTCTTTTATCACAATTATTGAGGAAGGTTTTATCTCCAATGAAGGAAGCTCATATTCATGAAGGAGTTTTTTTAAAATTCCTTTTTTAATCAAGGTGTTTTCTATCTGTTTTTTACCAATGGATGTAGTAATTACAAAAATTTCATTTATATAAACTGGTGGATTTTTATGGGCAAGGGCATAAATTGTCTCTGTAATAATCTGAGGGGTTGCTCCTATAACACAAATAAGAATTTCTTTAAATTGTTCCATATTTTAAAAAGCTTGCATTAAAGCATCTTTTATTGTTGCTAATGAATCAGCTTTATACCTTAGATAGAGCTTATTTTTACTTTTTTTAACCTCTGTAACTGTTCTTTCAAATCCTGCATGGGCAATAAAATTTCTTGGATGAAAGCTTGCTTCAGTTGATAAAAATTCTAAAAGTTCTGAAAGACTTTTCCATTCTTCCTTTGCTTTATCAATTATTGTTTCTCCTGTCTCTTTATCAGGGCGAGTTAAATTGGAAATTTCATGTTTAAGAAGTTGTTTATTTAGGGGAAGTTCAAATTGCTGATAGATTGAACTGAAACTTTCTTCAATCTCATCAAGGCTTACACAATCCTTTTTCTGAACTGATTTTTCTTTTAAAATTCCCATAATTCCCATGTAAAAGGAAAGAGAAAGGAAAACCTTTAGGTATTCATTCTTTTCAATATGTGGGCTTTTTTGCCAGTCTGAATATAATTTATCTTTAAGAGTTGCAACAATTTGTAAAATCAGTTTTTTAATATCTTCTTCATTATCAAGTTGAAATGTATAAACAACAAGGGGTGTGTTGTTTTTAATGGCAGAGTAACATAAAGCAAAATTCTCAAGCATTGACTGAATTTTGCGCTTAAGGTCTTTGTTTTCTTTTGTTATAATTCTTGAAATTTTGTAGTTTCTTAAATCCGATATTGTTATTGGAGAAGAAAAGAAAACCTTAAATTTAAGTTCATAATCTTTAAAAAGGGTATAATTTGACTTTGAGGAACCAATAATTGGCTCACTGAAAACAAGTTTAACTGAAAAGAAATCTTTCCATGCCCCAAGCCTCTGAAATATTGAAAAATGCCTTACTGCTTCAAGCAAAGCAGATACATAGATATTATGT
>CAZDXM010000047.1:0-7719 GCA_964509535.1 uncultured Thermodesulfovibrio sp.
TTGGATCCCATGGATTACCCTGTGGGTCACAGCTTGCACGATTGTAAAGTATTCTTCTGTTTACAGGCCAGCACCATGCCCAGTTCGGATAAAGTCCAAGTCCTGTTGGGTCTTCCTTTCCTCTTCTTGCCATCATGTTTCCTGCATCTGTGTAACTACCTGAGTATATCCAGTTACCACAGGCCGTTCTTCCATCATTGAGCAGAAATACAAAGGATGGTACCTGCTGACCTTTTTTGTATGACTTTTTGTCTATCGGATGCTCTGGTACATCTTCTGTAAAGTATCCATTTATTGCCTTTGCAACTTTATGAACATCAATATGTTTTACCTTGCCGTCTTTGTCTTTTTCTCCATAATCCCATGTAAGATGGATTATTGGCTCAGGAAATGCTCCCTTTTCTTTTTCATAAAGCTTCTTTACTCTCCAATATAGCTCATTTATTATCTCCTCATCTGCTTTACAATTGCCAATAGGTTTTACTGCCTGATACAGCCATTGAGCAAGTCTGCTTGAGTTTGTTCTGCTTCCTTCTTTTTCAAGGGAAGAACCCGCTGGTAACATAAAAACTTCTGTTTTTATCTTCTTTGGATCCATACCAGGACCTTTCCAGAAAGAGGAAGTCTCTGTATCCCATAGATTCACACATACAAGCCAGTCAAGTTTTGCAAGAGCTTTTCTTACCTTACCAGCATTTGAAGAACCACAGGCAGGATTCTGTCCCCAGGCAAAGAAACCTTTAATGTTGCCTTTATACATCTCATCAAACAGAACAAGCCATGAGCAGTTCTGTCCATCGTCTAATTTCGGTAAATAGCTATAGCAGAAATCATTTTCCTTTGTTGCTTTATCTCCATAAAGCTCTTTAAGATAGCTGACAATGTATTTAGGTCTGTTTGACCACCAGTTTACACTCTTTGGTTCTTTTGTCTTTGGTGTGTATTTTTCAATATAAGTTTTAAGGTCAACATCTGATGCTCGAGGTGTTGGATTATAACCGGGCAGTATATGGAATAAAATTGCATGGTCAGTTGAACCCTGAACATTTGGTTCACCTCTCTGAGCATTAATTCCTCCACCAGCCATTCCAATGTTACCAAGTAAAAGCTGAACAATTGAAAAAGCTCTTATATTCTGAGTTCCTACTGTATGCTGTGTCCATCCCATTGCATAGGAAACTGTCATAACTTTATCTGGTTTTCCTGTTGAAGCCATGATTTTGTATGCTTCTTCAATTTTATCCTTTGGTGCTCCTGTAATATTGGAAACTGTATCTATTGTGTATCTTGAGTATTGTTTCTTAAGAAGCTGGAATACACAGTTAGGATCCTGAAGTGTTGGATCTTTCTTTGGAATTCCATTTTCATCAACCTGATACTTCCATGTTGATTTATCATAGGCTCTCTTTTTCTCATCATAGCCTGAAAATACTCCATCAAGGTCTTCTGGTGTTTTAAAATTCGGATCAACAAGGAATGGTGCATCAGTGTAGTTTACTACATAGTCTTTGAAATAAAGATTATTGTCAATTATGTATTTTATTAATCCACCCAGAAATACTATGTCTGTTCCCGGACGAATTGGAACATAAAGGTCTGCCTTTGAAGCTGTTCTTGTAAATCTTGGGTCAACAACTATAAGCTTTGCACCTCTTTGCTCCTTTGCTTTCATTATCCATCTCATGGACAAAGGATGGTTTTCAGCAGTATTACCACCCATGTTAAGAATTACATCAGAATTTCTGAAGTCAATCCAGTGATTTGTCATTGCTCCTCTACCAAGCGACTCTGCCAGAGCCGCTACAGTAGGGGAGTGTCATATTCGGGCTTGATGTTCAATATAGACAAGTCCCCATGAACGCATTAATTTTTGAATTAAATAACATTCTTCATTTTCTAATGCAGCTGAACCAATATGGGCAATGGCATCAACTCTGTTTACTACCTGTCCTTTTGAATTCTTTGTTATAAAGTATTTATCCCTTGTTTTCTTAACAAGTCTTGCAATTCTGTTTAATGCCTCTTCCCAGCTGATTTTTTTCCACTCAGTAGCACCGGGTGCCCTATACATAGGTTCAGTTATTCTGTTAGGATTATTTACAAGCTTAGATAGTGCTGCACCTTTTGGACATAAAGCTCCTTCATTCTGAGGATTATCAGGATCACCCTCTACACTAACAATCTTGCCTTCCTTTACATAAGCAATAACACCACAGCCATAACCACAGTAAGGACAGATGTGTGTAACTTCCTTGGCACCCTTTGTTCTTAGCTCTGCTGCATAGGCTTTTGCAGGTTCAAGATTGAGTCCCAGCGAGCTAAGAAGAAGAGCACCTGTAGAGATTTTAAGAAAACTTCGTCTGGTGAGTTCCATAAACTACACCTCCTTTTTATTTATTGGTAGGGATAATATTTATTTCTATAAATATAGATTTTTTTTATATTTCTGTCAAGTTTTCAAAGATTAATTTTTTTAATAATTTCATAAATTTTTTTAGAAAAAAATTACTTCTTTTATTTTCATGCTGATATCAACAGCTTTTGCTGAATGTGTTAATGCTCCTATGGAGATGAAGTTAACACCTGTTGAGGCAATTTCTCTGATATTTTCAAGATTGACCCCGCCTGATGCTTCAATCAAAACCCTGCCATTTGCAATTTCCACTGCCTTTTTCATTGTTTCAATATCCATGTTGTCAAGCATAACTATGTCTGCTCCTGCAGAGATTGCTTCTTCAAGCTCTTCAAGGTTTTTTACTTCAACCTCTACTTTCTGATGGATACACTGCCTTTTTGCCTTCAGGACAGATTCTTTCACAGATCCAACAATTTTTATATGATTGTCTTTTATTAAAATCGCATCATAAAGAGCAAATCTGTGATTTAATCCACCCCCCACTTTTACAGCATATTTTTCCATGAATCTTAAACCGGGTATTGTTTTTCTTGTATCAAGAATTTTTACAGAGATGTCCTCAACTTTTTTTACAAACTGCCTTGTGAGTGTCGCAATTCCTGAAAGTCTTTGAAGTATGTTCAGAGCGATTCTTTCACCCGCAAGTAAAACTCTGGCATTTCCCTTTATTGATGTGATTGTACTGCCCCTTTTAATAAATTCTCCATCTTTAAAAAATTCCTCAAATGAAAATGTAGCAGGAGGTTTTTCAAAAGAAGCCTGAATATAATTTAAAAGAATGAAGAAAAATCTTTTCACAAAAGGCATGCCTGCAAGAATAAAGTCTTCTTTTCCTATTATCTCAGCACGGGCATAACAGTCTTCAGGAATGAGTATTTTGGAAGTTATGTCTGCAGTCCCTATATCTTCCAGAATAGCCAGTTTCAGAAGTTCATCAACATATTGATTTAATATCATTTTTTAAGAAAAAGTTTTAAAAGACCGTAAATTCCTCCTGCAACCATTGTGATTGCACATGCACTCTTCCAGTCAAACAATGTTGTAACATTACCTTCAATTTTATTTCCTATTAAGATTATTGATGCAGAGTTTTTGACTTCAACATTATTACCTATTACCATGCCTGCTGCTGATCTTTTAACTTTTGCTTCCGTTTTACCTATTGCCATGGGACAGATTGAGAAGTTTACGTCGGTTTTCTCACCAACTGAAATACCGCTGAGACATTGATTCATATTCAATTCATTTGCTTTTAAAAATCCAACTGCTCCCTGAGTGATTTCAGCTTTTTCTGTATCTATGCTTAATGCACATATTTGCTGTAATTCTGCCGTACCTGCCTCAACTGCTCTAATTGTGCTTTGTTTTACATTCAAGAATTCTGCTTCAACTATATCTACACTCTCTCCTTCAATGTCAATTTTTTCTTCCATTTTATTTCCTCCTCCCTTTAATTTCCTATTTCCTCAATAACCCTTAAATTCTCCTTTATTTTTTCGCTTCTAACAATAAGTTCTTCATATCTTTCTCTGTCTCTCTTGACAATATCTTCAGGAGCATTCTTTATGAAGTCTTCATTTAAAAGTTTTTTATTAAGAAACTTAATTTCTTCCTCAGTTTTTTGAAATTCCTTAGTAAGTCTTTTTCTTTCCTGTTCAATATTAATTAATCCTTCAACTGGAATATAAATTTCAAAATCTCTCTTTACACTTACTGCAGAGCCTTTTGTTTTTACAATGTCTCTGTCAATTGTTAATGTTTTCACCTTTGCTAATTTCATAATGAATGGTGTAACTGAATTGAGAATCTCCAGACTAATCTTGGTAACTGGTTTTATATAAACATCTATAAAAACCGAAGGAGAGATATTCAATTCCCCACGAATACTTCTTATTCCAGAAATTGCGTCGATCAGATACTGCATTTTGTTTAAAGAATCTTCATCAGATTTGATTGAGCCTGCTTCTGGATAAGGTGAAATCATTATTGAGGTTGATTTTTTGAGTATATTAAACCAGATTTCCTCTGTAACAAAAGGCATAAAAGGGTGAAGAAGTTTTAAGACTGTTTCAAATACATAAAAAAGACAGTTTACTGTTTCTGATTTTTTGCCACTATCACTATACAAAACTGCCTTGCTTAACTCAATATACCAATCACAGAATTCATGCCACATAAACTGATAAACTTGATTAGCAGCATCATTGAATCTGTAATTCAGGAGTGCTTTATTTGTATTGTCAACTGTCTCTGAAAGTTTTGAAATTATCCATTTATCAATAAATGATTCTACTTCCTCCACATTAACAGTTTCTTTTGTTTTTAAGTCAGAAAAACTTATTATAAATTTCATGGCATTCCATATTTTATTTATGAAGTGACGATATCCCTCTACCCTGTTTTCTGAAAATTTGATATCCCTTCCTTGTGCTGCAAAGGCTGCAAGAGTAAATCTGAAAGCATCTGCACCGTATTTATCTATCATCACAAGAGGATCTATTACATTGCCTCTTGATTTACTCATTTTCTGACCTTTTGCATCCCTGACAAGGGCATGAATATAGACATCCCTGAATGGAACCTCACCCATGAATTTAAGCCCCATCATAATCATTCTCGCAACCCAGAAAAAGATAATATCAAACCCTGTTACAAGAACATCAGTGGGATAATATTTTTTTAAATCTTCTGTTTTTTCAGGCCATCCAAGTGTTGAGAATGGCCAAAGCGCTGAGGAAAACCATGTGTCAAGAACATCAGGATCTTGAATTATCTCTGAACTTCCGCATTCAGGACATTTCTTAATCTCATTTTTACTTGCGAATTGCTTAATTTCTTTCGGGATCTTAATCATTTTAGCCCTTTGCTCAATTTCTTCCTTTGTTATCCCAAGTTGCCTCAATTCATTATAAGAACCACTCCATATTTCTTTTCCATTAAGTGTAAATGGTTTGTAAAAAAGTATTTCTATCAAGTCACCCTGCTTTTTACCCTGTTCAGTTTTACAGTTAGCACAATACCACACAGGAATTCTATGCCCCCACCACAGTTGCCTTGAAATGCACCAATCCTTAATATCCCTCATCCATGCATAGTAGTTGTTAGCCCATCCTTCAGGAATAAATCTTATTCTGCCTTCTTCAACAACTTTAACAGCCTTTTCTGCCAGAGGCTTTATTTTCACATACCACTGCACTGTCTGAAGAGGTTCTATTACTGTTTTGCATCTGTAGCAATGTCCCACAGCATGTTTATATTTTTCGGTTTTTTCAAGAAGTTTAAGTTCTGAAAGGTCATTAACTATTTTTTTTCTTGCTTCGTATCTGTCAAGTCCTTTATATTTCCCAGAGTTTTCTGACATTCTACCATCATCATCTATCACACATACATATGGAAGATTGTGTTTTTGAGCTATTTCTGCGTCGTTGAAATCATGGGCTGGAGTAACCTTAACAGCACCTGTTCCAAATTCCATATCAACAATACTGTCAGCAATAACAGGAATTTCTCTATTCATAAGCGGAAGAATTAATATTTTACCTATAAAATTCTTATATCTCTGATCCAGAGGATTTACAGCAACTGCTGTATCACCGAGCATTGTCTCCGGACGGGTTGTTGCAACAGTTATAAATCTTGAAGGATCTTCCTTTAATGGATATTTTATGTAATAAAGCTTGCCTTCTATTTCTTCATATTCTACCTCAAGATCAGAAAGTGCTGTATGACATCTTGGACACCAGTTTATCAGTCTGAGGTCTCTGTAAATTAGCCCTTCTTCAAAGAGTTTAAGAAAAACTTCTTTGACGGCCTTTGAAAGCCCTTCATCCATTGTAAACCGAAGTCTTGACCAGTCACATGATGCTCCCATTCTTTTAAGCTGATCAATTATTTTTCCTCCGCAGGATTCCTTCCACTGCCATACCCTTTCAAGAAAAGCTGTTCTGCCAATTCTGTATCTGTCAAGTCCTTCCTGTAGTAGCTGTTTTTCAACAACATTCTGTGTGGCAATGCCTGCATGGTCTGTCCCTGGAACCCAGAGAACACTGTAACCGAGCATTCTTTTCCACCTTATTAGAATATCTTGAAGTGTTATATTTAGAGCATGTCCCATATGAAGAGTTCCTGTTACATTTGGAGGGGGGATTACTATACAGTAAGATGGTTTTTCAGGATCAGAGTCAGGTTTAAAAAATCCTTTTTCTTCCCAGAAAAAGTAAAGTTTTTTCTCTGTTTGTGCAGGTTGATATGTTTCGCTAAGGATCATTTTGCTAAGCATATTTACTTTTCACCCTCCAGAAGTTGTTTTAAAATATTTATCATTTCAGCTCTCACCTCTTCTTTGATATAAGGTTTAAATTTCAGTATAAAGTCTTCATCTGACATCTGAATTGATAACTCCTTTTTTTTGAATAAAATATTTTCAATCCTCTTTTTAATCTCTTCCACAGTAAATGGTCTGACAATAAAATCAACCTCTATACTTTTAAGCTGGGATAGATTTAAAGAGGAATAAAAATTTACCACCACAAGAATTGGTATCAAAAGAGTGTATTTTCTCCTTACTGTTTTGCAAAAATTTAATATCTCGGTTTCTTCAGTATCTTCATTTAGAACTATCAATTGAGGAACTTGATGTTCAATGTTCTGAAGAGCTTCATCGGTTGTGACGAACCTTATTATTGAAATCCTTTCTTTATCTATGAATTTATTTAAAAAATTTGATACAAAAGAGTCTTTTTCAATTAAAAAAATTCTGTTCATTTTTATTTCTCTCTCATTAATTCTTCTGTCTGTTTTGTTTTCATTCTTTTTACAAGTTCCTGATATGACTGAGTGCGGATAATCTTATTAAATTGGCTGCGATAATTACTTATCAGGCTCACTCCTTCAATAACAATATCATAAACCTTCCAGTTATTTCCTGTAAAATAGAGTCTGTAATCAATCGGAATTTGCTTTTTTTCCTTTGTTATTATTCTTGTTTTTACCTCTGCGTATTTGTCTTCAATCCTTTCGTCAGTGTAAACAACTTCTTCATCAGTATAGGACTCAATTTTTCCGCTGTAAGATCTTTCAAGCAAATCCTTAAAAAGCTCAACAAATTCCTTTTTTTCCTGTGGAGTTCTTTCTTTCCAGTAAATTCCAAGTGTGCGCTTTGACATTTCCTCAAAATCAAAAACTTTACTGATTTCTGTTCTAAGTGCAGCTCTTCTCTGTTGTGCTTTGCTCTCTCCTTTATATTTTGGATCTTTGAGGATATTTATTACTTTGTCAACTGTTGTTTTAACCTGCTCCTTTGG
>CAZDXM010000048.1:0-4487 GCA_964509535.1 uncultured Thermodesulfovibrio sp.
GAATAAAGCACCTGCTAAAACATCTGTAGTCCAGTGAACACCAAGATAAACTCTTGAAATACATATAAATATAGCAACTGAAATAATGTAAGGATAAAGAAATTTTCTTAATTTTTGATTCAAAGAAATATTTTTTATAAACATTAATAAAATTGTGGCAACAGTTAAAGCATTTGCTGAATGATTGGATGGTAAGCTGTAAGAACCTGTACATCCAACGATACCTCTAAAATCCATTATCCAGCATGGACGGACTCTTTTAAATAAATTTTTTATTTCATAGGAAAACCAGTCAGAAAGAAATATTCCAATTGTTATGCAGAAAAAAAGGTAAAGTAAAACCTTGTAGTTTCTATCCTTTAATGCTTTAAATAAAACAAGTATTAAAACAGGTATCCAGAGAATACAGCCCATTTTTGTAAAAAACAACATTAATAAATCCAGAAACTCACTGGCGATTGTTTTATGAAAAAAAAGAAATAGAGCTTTTTCCATACTCAACTTGCAATTATAACATGTTATAATTTTGTTATGCCTGTTTTCATAAAGGATAGTGAAAAATGCGTTGGATGCCTTGTTTGCATGTTTGCCTGTGGAAGGGCTCATAGGGCAGCTGGAGTTGAAAGCTCCTGCATAAAAGTAAGGTCTCAGGGTGGAATATCTCGTGGTTTTTCAGTGTTTGTATGTCGTGGCTGTGAGGATCCTCCCTGTGCCCGTGCCTGTCCAGAGGATGCTTTAATAGTAAGAAAAAATGGAGGAGTGCTTTTAAATGAAGCAAAATGCACAGGATGTGGTTACTGTGCCCGTGCCTGCATTCTTGACGCAATTGGCTGGAATACTGTTATAAATAAACCTATCATCTGCATTCAATGTGGAGAATGTGCAAAAAACTGTCATTACGGAGTTCTGGAGTTTAAAAGAGAATGATTGACAGAGACCCTTTAAAAAATGTGCTTTATATTGATCTGACAAAAAAAAGATTCTGGATTGAAGAAAGAAGGGATTTATTTTTAAAATATCTTGGTGGAAGCGGTGTTGCGATAAAGCTTCTTGAGGAAAACTGTTCTGCAGATACTGACCCCTTTTCTCCTGATAATCCAGTGATATTTGCTGTTGGTCCCCTGAACGGAGTTTTCCCCATAGCATCAAAGACAGTTGCCATGTTTAAATCTCCCCATACTGGAAATCTTGGAGAGTCACATGCAGGTGGGCGGAGTGCTTTAGCTCTGAGAATGGCTGGCTATGGAGCAATTGTTATAAAGGGAAAAAGTGAAAAACCATGCTATATTGCAATATATGGAGATAAAGTATATTTCAGAGATGCCACAACTCTATGGGGACTAACAGAAGGAGTCTCTCCAGCAAGACTGATAAGAAAAAATGAACCTGGTGCAGGACTGAGAACTATAATGAGGATAGGTCCAGCAGGTGAGCGCCTTATAAGTTATGCCTGTGTCACCCTTGAAACTTACAGACATTTTGGAAGACTCGGATTGGGAGCAGTATTTGGAAGCAAAAATTTAAAAGCAGTTGTTATTTCAGGTAAAAAAGATTTACCAGTTACTGATTTTAAAAAATACAAGGAAATATATGAAGAACTCCTTCATCAACTTGTAAAATCTGAAAAAATGAAAAAATATCATGAACTTGGCACATCTGCAAATGTCCTGCCTCTAAGTTTTTCAAAGGGAATTCCTTTAAAAAATCTACTGACAATAGATTTACAGGGAATTGAGAACATCTCCGGTGAAAATTTTGCTCAGAAACATCTTGGAAGACGTGTTGCATGTTCTCACTGTCCTGTTGCCTGCATTCATCTGGCTGCATTGAGAAAACCATATGAGGATGAACCTTACTTCTATCGCACAGTTTATCTTTCATATGATTACGAGCTTATATATGCGCTCGGTTCAATGCTTGGTATCACCTCTTCTGAGGATGTCTTAAAACTAATTGAAATTGTTGAAGATATGGGACTTGATGCTATTTCAACCGGTGTTGTATTAGCGTGGATTACAGAAGCCTTTGAAAAAGGAATAATCAATGATAAAAATACAGAAGGACTCATTCCAGAGTGGGGTAATGTGAATATTTATGCTCAGCTTATCAGAAAGATTGTGTATGGACAGAATGAGTTTTACAGATATGTAGGCAGAGGTATTGATTATGCTTCATCTAAATTTGGAGGAAAAGATTTTGCATTAACATACGCTAAAAATGAAATGCCAGGGTATCACACAGGCTATGCATCACACCTTGGTTATCTTTTCGGAGCAAGACACAGTCACCTTGACAGTGCTGGATATGCAATTGATAAAGAGGCAATGATTAAACCAATGTCTGCAGAGCAATTAGTTGAAAAAATTCTGAATGAGGAGCAATGGAGACAGATACTTTCAAGCCTTGTTATATGCTTTTTTGGAAGAGAAATCTATACTGCGGATGTTGTTAAGAATTGCCTCAGGATTTCAGGTTTTAATTTTAATAAAGAGGATTTAATTAATATCGCAAGAGAAATCTATGCCAGCAAATACCGCTTTAAGATTAAGTGCGGTTTCAATATGAACAGTCTCAGTCTGCCACAAAGAGTTTTTGACACCCCATCAGGAAATGGGTTGCTAAATAAGGATTTTACAGATAGAGCAATTCAGTTACTAAAGGAAAAAATTAAAAGTTTGTTATAATTTTTCAAGATGAAAAAATTATTATTTTTTTTAATTTTTTGTCTGCTTTTCTGTTTTCAAAGTAATGCCCATGGAAAAGAAATTATTATTTTAACAGTAAACGGCGTTATAAATCCCCCTCACTCTGAATATGTAATAAAGGGAATTAAGAAGGCGCATGAGATGAATGCAGAGGCTGTTATAATACAGCTTGACACCCCAGGCGGTCTTGATACATCAATGAGAAGCATTGTTAAAGAAATTTTAAATTCTCAGGTTCCTGTTGTAGTTTATGTTTCACCTAAGGGAGCTCGTGCTGCAAGCGCTGGTGCATTTATAACCCTTGCAGCACATATAGCTGCAATGGCTCCAGGAACAAATATAGGTGCTGCACATCCTGTTGCTATTGGTGAAAAAATGGATAAAACAATGGCAGAAAAGATAACAAATGATGCTGTAGCCTACATTAAATCAATTGCAAAGGAAAGAGGGAGAAATATAAGTTGGGCTGAACAGGCTGTTAGAAAAAGCATTTCATCTACGGAAACAGAGGCATTAAAACAAAAAGTAATTGATTTTGTATCTGAAGATATGGATTCACTGATAAAGCAAATAAACGGCGTAAAAGTTAAAACAATGAAAGGAGAGATTATTTTAAATACAAAGACTGTAAAAATAAACAGAATTGACATGAATTTTCGTGAAAAACTTCTTAAATTTATAAGTGATCCAAACATTGCTTATATTCTTTTAATGATCGGAATATACGGAATTATATTTGAGTTAAGCAATCCAGGAGCAATTCTACCAGGTGTTATTGGTGCAATCTCTCTGATTCTTGCTTTTTACAGTCTTCAGACCCTTCCGATAAACTATGCTGCAGCGGGATTGATTCTTCTTGGAGTTATACTTTTTATTCTTGAGCTAAAATTTCCATCCCATGGATTACTCACTTTTGGAGGAGTGGTATGTTTTATACTTGGCTCCATAATGCTTTTTGATACAGCAAATCCTCTTTTTAAACTCTCTTTATCCGTTATTATTCCTGTTACAATAGTTACAGCTTTATTTTTTGGGGTGATGCTGAGGCTTGCCTGGAAAGCCCATAAAAGAAAACCTGTTACAGGAACTGAAGAACTTGTTGGGCTGAAAGGAATTGCAAAGACTGATATTAACAGCCATTTTGGTTTAGTTATGGTTCATGGTGAACTATGGAAGGCTGTGGCTGATGAAAAAATAAAAAAAGATGAAGAGATAGTTGTTGAGGAGGTAAGAGGTCTTACTCTTAAAGTGAGGAAAGCATCTTGAAAGCTATTGTAACTGGAGGAACAGGTTTTATAGGAAGTCATCTTGTTGAAAAACTTTTAAAGGAAAACTTTGATGTTTACTGTATTGTCAGAGACCCTTCAAAACTAAGGTTTCTTCAGGGAATTGATGTAAAAATAATTAAGGCAGACTGCTCAGACAAAGAAAGCTTAAAAAAGATTGAATGGGATTTTGATTATATCTTCAATCTTTCAGGAATAACAAAGGCTACCCACTTAGAAGAATTCTTTCTGTCAAACTATATAGGGACAAAAAATCTAATAGAAGTTGTTTCAGAAGTAAACAGGCATATCAAAAGATTTATCCATGTAAGCAGCCTTGCAGCAGTTGGACCATGTCTGGATGGTCAGCCTGTTACAGAAAAAACAGAACCACATCCTGTATCTGAATATGGTAAAAGCAAACTCTTAGGAGAAAAAGCAGTTGAATTTTTTAAGGATAAACTCCCTGTTACGATAATAAGACCTCCAGCTGTATATGGACCAAGAGACAGAGATT
>CAZDXM010000049.1:0-18529 GCA_964509535.1 uncultured Thermodesulfovibrio sp.
GATATAATAAAAACTTGATGAAATCTTAAAAGCGGAGGACAGATGATTCGGGATAAATACTGTGCAGAGGTAAAAGAAGAAGAAATAGGCAAGGAACTCAGACTCTGTGGATGGGTTTTTCGCAGAAGAGACCATGGAGGTTTAATTTTTGTTGATTTAAGAGATAGAACCGGCATTATTCAGATAGTTTTCAGTCCGGAAATATCAGCACAAACACACGAGAAAGCTCATAACTTGAGAAATGAATATGTTATCAGAGTAAAGGGTATTCTCAGAAGGAGACCTGAGGGAACTGAAAATCCTGAGTTAAAAACAGGAAATGTTGAACTGTGGGCTTGTGAGCTTGAAATATTAAACATTTCAAAGCCTTTACCTTTTCAGGTAGATGAGGCTGAACAGATTGCCGAGCTTTTAAGACTGAAATACAGATATCTTGACCTTCGCAGAGAGGAGATGCAGAGAAATTTTCTTATAAGACATAAAGTAACAACGGCGATGAGAAAGTTTTTTGACAGCAGGGGATTTATTGAGATAGAGACTCCTATGTTAACAAAATCAACGCCTGAAGGAGCAAGGGATTTTCTTGTTCCAAGCAGGCTAAATCCAGGAACATTCTATGCACTTCCTCAGTCACCTCAGCTTTTTAAACAGATTCTTATGATTTCAGGATTTGACAGATATTTTCAGATTGTTCGCTGTTTCAGAGACGAGGATCTGAGGGCAGACCGTCAGCCAGAGTTTACCCAAGTTGACCTTGAGATGTCATTTGTACAACCAGAAGATATCATGGAAATTGTTGAAGAGATGCTTTCATACTGTTTTAAAGAAGTTCTTTCAGTTGAACTTGAACGTCCCTTTAAAAGACTTACATATGAGGAAGCAATGAACAAATACGGCTCTGATAAACCAGATTTGAGATTCGGGCTTGAGATTCATGATGTAAGCGAAATTGTTAAAAATTCTCAGTTTAAAGTTTTTCTTGATACACTGGGAAAAGGAGGTGTTGTAAAAGCAATCACAGCAAAAGGCTATGCTACACTAACACGTAGTGAGATAGATAAACTTACAGAAAAGGCACAGTCATTCGGTGCAAAAGGACTTGCCTGGATAAAGATTAAAAATGGTTTTGAATCTCCAGTTGTGAAGTTCTTTCCAGAAGAAATAATCTCAAAGGTTGCTGAAAAAGTGGGTGCAGAGGCTGGAGATATGATTCTTTTTATTGCTGACAGGCAGTCTGTAGCAAATGATGTTCTGGGAAAGTTCAGAATTGAAATAGCTGAAATGGCTAAAATTAAGAGAGAAGGTTTTTGTTTTACATGGATATTGAATTTTCCTCTTTTTGAGTGGGATGAGGAGGAAAAAAGATTTACCAGCATGCATCATCCATTTACCAGTCCTGAAGACATCTATATTGAGCAACTTTTAAATATATCTGAAGAAAGCTTCAGAGACCCTCAAGGACCGCTCAGGGATATCAAGGCAAAAGCTTATGATATTGTTCTTAATGGATATGAGCTTGGTGGCGGAAGTATAAGGATTCATAGAGCAGATGTTCAGAAGAAGATATTCAGTATTCTTGGAATTTCTCAGGAAGAGGTTAAGAAAAGATTTGGTTTTCTTCTTGAAGCTTTAACCTACGGAGCACCTCCTCATGGTGGAATTGCACTCGGGCTTGACAGACTTGTTATGCTTATGACAGGTGCAAACTCTTTGAGAGATGTGATAGCATTTCCAAAGACACAGAAAGCTTTCTGTCCGCTGAGTGAAGCTCCGACAGAGGTTGATTCAAAACAGTTGAAGGAATTACATATAAAACTTGATATTCAGGATATAATTTAACAATGATGAAAATCCCAATTGATAAAGCAAAACCAGGAATGAAAATAGTAAAGGATGTGGTTAACGAGGCAGGAATGATTATTATTCCTGCGGGCAGGGAGCTAAATGAGTCATTAATAGACAAACTTTCAATGATGAATATAAGTGTTATATATGTTGAGGGAGAAAAGGAAATGCCTCCTAAGGAGGAAGTTTTTGAAGGTATTGAGAAAAGATTTAAAAAGGCAGATGACCCTTATACTCTTTTAATTAAAAGAGCATTGAAGACATATATTGAGGAACTTTACAAATGAATGCCAGGGAAGTAATTGCAAGAGTTGAAAAAATAGAAAGTTTGCCAACAATTCCTCCAATTTTGAAAAAAATTTTATCAGTTATAGAAGATCCCAAGGTATCACTTCAAAAAATTACGGATTTTGTCTCCTCTGATCCATCTCTAACTGCCAGAATTCTTAAGATGGTTAATTCTCCTGTTTATGGATTTCCTGGAAGAATATCCTCAGTAAGTCATGCAATGGTGATTCTTGGATTGAATGCTGTAAAGGGGCTTCTCTTAGGTGTTTCTGTATTTGAAATAATGAAAAAAAGCATGATAGGTCTGTGGGAGCATTCACTTTCAACAGCTATATTTGCAAGAATTATAGCAATAAAAAAGGAACTTCAGTCTCCTGAAGAAATATCAATTGGAGGACTTTTACATGACATTGGAAAGGTTATTCTCATAATAGCACTAAAAGATGAATACTTAAAAATAATAGATTCAGTCCAGGGCGGAGAAAGACTTCTTTATGAGGTTGAAAGAGAAAATTTCGGGATAACTCATGCAGAAGTTGGAGGAATCATAGCAAAAAAATGGAATTTTCCTTTAAAATTAATAGAACCTATGATGTATCATCACAGACCTCAGATGAGTGAAAAATTTAAAATGGAAACCGCTGTTGTTCATCTTGCAAATACTTTTGCTCTATCAAGAGGGGTTGGATACTCAGGAGAGGTTTATGTTCCATCAGTCCACCCTTCTTTATCAGAAATTTTAAATTTTAAAGAGGAAGAAATAATTGAGATATTCAGAGAAGCAGAAGAGCCTGTGAATGCTTCAGGAGAAATCTTCTTTTCTGATGAGTAAAAAAGTTATTGTTATTGTAAAAAACGAAGAGATAAAGAAAATAACAGAGAAAATTTTTTTCAATTCTTCTTATGAAGTTCAATTTTTTGAGGAACAGAAGGAAGCTCTTCAAATAATTTATGATGAAATTCCAAATTTAGTTGTAGTGGAAGCAATAACCAGTCCTGCAACTGAATTATCCATCATAAACACCCTGAAAAGTGATCCTCTGTTTGTATCAATTAATGTAATAGCAATAGTTTCCCCGGATTTTTATACAGAAGAATGGAAAAGTTTTTTTGTTGATGATTATATAAGAATTAATAATTTGGAGATAGACCTCCTCATGAGAATTAATCTTTCTTTTGAAAGAGTTGAAAGGGTTATGGCAACCAATCCATTAACAAAACTTCCTGGTAATCTTGTTATTCAGAAAGAGATTCAGAAAAGACTTGACAGAAAAGAAATCTTCGCTCTTGCCTATGCAGATCTGGATAATTTTAAACCATTCAATGATAAATATGGATTTTCAAGGGGTGATGATGTAATAAAAATGCTTGGAAGACTCATACTCAATATTGTCAGGACTGAGCAGCCATCAGGCTGTTTTGTAGGGCACATAGGAGGAGATGATTTTGTTTATATAATGGATCATGAAAAGATTGAATCTACAACACAGAAAATAATTAATATTTTTGACAATTTGATCATTAATTTTTATGATGAAGAGGAAATAAGAAAAGGCTATATAGAATCTGTTGACAGGGAAGGCAAAATTTGTTTTTATCCGATTATGACAGTTTCAGTTGGAATAACTTCCACCCGTTACAGAACTTTCAGACATTTCAGTGAGATGGCAGAGGCTGCCTCTGTAATGAAATCTGTTGCCAAGAAACAGGAAGGCAAAAGATATGCTATTGACAGAAGAAAAGATTTAATCAAGAAGTAAAAGTAATTCATTTGTTTTTTCTTCAAGCTCTTTAAGCTTCTTTTTTGTATCTTCACAGTCTTCTTTTACTTCATAAATCTCATCTGCCAAATAAAAACAGGCGAGGATGGCAGCCCTCAGAGGAGGAAGCGCAGGATTTTGCTCATGAACCTTCCTCAGTTTTTCATCAACATAGGTAGCCAGCCTCTGTATGTATTCAGGTGGTTTTTGTCCTTTTATGGTGTATTTCTGTCCAAGTATATAAACTTCTGTTTTATACATTTGCCTCCAGGTCAAGTTCTTTCAGAAGTTCTTCTATCTGATTTCTGATTGCATCCCTCTCAGATAAAAGGTTTTCAATTTCCTGATTTTTGGCTCTTAAGGCTTCTTCCAGAGTATTTACCTTTTTTTGTAATTCCTCCTTCTCCTGTTTGAGTATTTTAATTTTTTCAAGAGCCATTACAATTTTTTCTTCAATCATGATCTACCTCCTTTAACTTTTATTATTTTTGAAATAGTTTCATCAGTCAGAGCCTTATTAATCCTTAGATACTCAAAATAAGATGTAAGAACTCTTTTTACATAAGCTTTTGTTTCACTGTATGGAATGTCTTCAATGAATTCATCAATGTCTCTGTATGTGGTGCTTTTAATCCATGAAGAGACAGCTTTCTCACCTGCATTGTATGCAGCAATGGCAAATACTGTGCTACCAAATTTTTCAATAAGATTTTTTAGATGAAAACTGCCAATAAGGATATTTTTATCTGAATCAAATAGCTCTGTATTTGAATCAACTGAAATCCCTATCTTTTTCCCCTCCTTTTTAGCTGTATTCAGCATAAGTTGCATTACTCCTATGGCACCTGCAGGAGATTGAGCCTGTCTGTCAAATCTTGATTCTTCTCTCATTATTGCAAAAATTAAACAGGGGTCTATATTAAATTGATTTGAAGCTTTTAAAACAGTGTCTCTGTAAACCTGAGGATATAACAGATCTTGATAACTGAAGCTATTAGGAATTTTTGAGATCAATCTTACTGATGTGGGATAATCTCCGAGTTCATATAAAAGCTTGCTCATTAAGGGGATATTTTCAATTTCTCCGCTGTCATTCAATTTTATCTTAATCTCCTGTAAGGCTTCTTCTCTAAAGCCAGCTCTTAAAAGTGTGTCAATTCTTTTTGGAATAATTGATTTTGGTGAGATAGAAACAGACTCTGGAATAAAAGAAACTTTACCTTTCATATACAGCAGATATGAATAAATATCACCAGGTCTGAATGATACTGAATACTCCTTTGTTTTCATTACACCCTTTAATTCATTAACCTTTTCAAGCCAGTAAAAATATTTGAGCTTTCCATGTAATAGATAAAGTTCCTGAAAAATCTGTTTTGCTTTATCAAGTTCTCCTGTTATGTAATGTATCCAACCAAGATACCACAAACTTTCTTCTTTTGAGGATGGATATTGTGAGTTAACCATTTTAAGAATTTTTACTGCCTCATCAGTTTCGCCTGCTCTTCTTTTAATATTTGCGTAATTTATAAGCACATCAGAAATTCTTGAGTCTTTTAATCTGATATACTCAGGTAGTTCTTTTTCAAAGGTTTCAAAATCCCCTGCCCTGACAAGTGCTCTTGCTCTCCAGTAATGCTCTGAACACTTTTTGAAAATTTCCGCTGACTCAGAGTATTTTTTTTGCATAAAAAGAGAATAACCAAGTGTTGATAAGACTTCTAATAGCTGGGAGGGATTTGCCTTTGAAATAGCATCTCTCAAATATTTTTCTGCTTTTTTAAAAAGATATGCATTGTTTAAAGCTTTAGCCTTTTTTATCAGATCATTTACTGTTATATCATTTTCAGATAATTCTTTTTCTGCCCTGTCAGCAAGTAATGTAGCTGTTACAAAAATTTCCTTTAATAATTTTTTTGCTCTTTCTGTTTTGCCCAAATCTTTAAGATAAAGAGCATATTCAAATTTTATTTCTGTTTCATCTGGATAATCATTGATGAAAGACTCATAAATTCGCTCAATATTAGCCAAATCAAGCTTTTTTGCGATCTCAATCTCTTCCTTTCTGCTCTTTTTAAGGAGTGGAGAATGTGGGTAATTTTTCTTTAGAATTTCTATATCTTTTAAAGCTTCTTCATATTTATTCATCCCCATGCGGGCTTTTGCGCGCCAGAATAAAATGTAATCTCCTATCTCCTTAAATTCAGGCAGAATCTTTGTAAGGCACTGTTCTGCATTTAAATAATCTTTAGATTTTAAAGCGTTCCTGCCCTGTATAAGTTCATCAATCAAAGCATGCTGGGATAATGTAGATGTTGGGATAATAATAAATAACAATATAATCAGTAAAATACAGATTTTCATCTTTCCATTATCATTTTTTTGTATGAATGAAAACTTGCAGTGACTTCATCAAGGCTGTCTCCACCAAATTTTTCCAGGAAAGCCTCTGCAATATGCCATGCCAAAACAGCTTCACCAATAACACTGGCAGCGGGAACAGCACATACATCTGCTCTCTCATAGGTTGCCAATGCAGTCTGTTTTGTGAAAACATCCACTGACTTGAGAGGTTTTTTCAGGGTTGGAATGGGTTTCATTGTTGCCCTTACAATTACAGGCATTCCATTTGATATTCCTCCTTCAATTCCACCCATGTGATTTGTTTTTCTGTAAAAGAATCTTTCATAAAAAATTTCATCCATTGCCTCTGAACCTGAATGCTTTCCAAGTTTAATACCATCACCAATTTCAACTGCTTTTATTGCCTGAATGCTCATCAATCCTTTAGCAATTCTTGCATCAAGTTTTCTATCCCAGTGAACATGGCTTCCAAGACCAACAGGAACGCCGGTAGCAAAAACTATAAAGAAGCCTCCCACTGTATCTGCATTTTTCATTGCAGTGTCAATGACATTTATAATTTCTGTCTCAAGTTCTTTCCACGGACATCTAACATCTGAAGAGTTTGCTTTGTCTGAAAGCTCTAAGAGTTCATCTTCACTTAAATAAGCCGTTTCAATATCCTTCCATGCAGAGCCTACTCCTGTAACGAAACTTCCAATTTTTATGTTGAACTGTGAAAGAAACTGTTTTGCGACAGCTCCGATAGCAACTCTTATTGCTGTTTCTCTTGCTGAAGACCTTTCAAGAACATTACGAATATCACTGTGATGGTATTTAAGAAATCCTGCAAGATCAGCGTGACCTGGTCTCGGTTTTGTTAAGGAAGGAATTAAGCCTTCAAAGGTTTTATCAGGATTCATTGCTTTTTCCCAGTTTTCCCAGTCACGATTTCTAATAAAAAGAGCAATCGGAGAGCCGAGTGTTTTTCCCCATCTTACACCTGATAGAATTTCCACCTCATCAGACTCTATTTTCATTCTCGCTCCCCTGCCATAACCTGTCTGTCTTCTTTTAAGCTCTATGTCAATATCATTCTTTGAGAGAGGTATACCCGCTGGCATGCCTTCTATTATGCCGATAAGTCCTCTTCCGTGTGATTCTCCAGCTGTGAGGAATCTGAGCATAGCCATATTTTAAAAAATCTCAGTTTATTTTTTCATCCTTAAAAATTGAAATAAACGATATTTTTCCCTCCAAGATGCATTGGAATGATTTCAGGAGTCCATACTCCTTTTTTAAAATATTTTCCATCAACCGTACATGAAACAACATCAGCTAAAAAAGCATGACATTCACCTGCATCTATGACATCCTTAAGTTTGCATTCAATAAAACCAGCACATCCTTCTATGAGAGGAGCTGAGACCTTGCTTGCCTGAAGTTTTTTAAGTTTTGCTTCCTTGAATTTATCAATCTTTCTTCCTGATTTACTTCCACATATCCATATAGCTTTAACCATGTCTTTTGTTGGAATATTTATGGCAAATTCCCCTGTTTCAAGAATTAACTCAGCAGTATAATGTTCTTTTGAAACACATACAATCACTCTTGGTGGTTCTTCAGATGCAGGAGTAGCCCATGCACATGCCATAACATTATCCTTTCCATTTTTATTTGTTGATGTGAGTAAAAAAACAATTTTTGGATGTAAAAGCCGATAAAAATTTTCTTTTAAATTCTGCATTTTCCCTCCTGTTTCAGGTTTTTTATATTTTATCTGATTTTTTTACTTTTATACAGGTTTTAAGTTAAAATTAATTTATGAATGGACAGGCAAAGGGGAACTTCAAAACTTTAATAGTATGGTTAATTATAGGTATATGCATAATTGCGCTTTTTAACATTCTCAGTGTTCCTACAAAGACTGAAAAGGAGATAATATTTTCTGAGTTTATAACAAAAATGCGGACCAATCAGGTGGAGGAAGTTTTAATAAAGGACAACACAATAACAGGAAGATTTAAAGATGGTGGACAGTTTAAAACCTACTATCTGAACTATCCAGACCTTATAAATGAACTTTCATCACATGGAGTTAAAATCTCTGTAAAACCTCCTCAGGAAACACCATGGTATGTAAACTTTCTCATATCATGGGGACCTGTTATTTTTCTTGTTTTTTTATGGATACTGTTCATGAAGCAGATGCAGGCAGGAAGCAGTCGTGCAATGTCATTCGGTAAGGCAAGAGCCAAGATGATTTCAAACAAAGCAGTTAAAGTAACATTTTCAGATGTTGCGGGAATTGATGAAGTTAAGGAGGAGGTAAAAGAAATTGTTGACTTTCTTACAAATCCTCAGAAATATATAAAACTTGGTGCTAAAATTCCAAAAGGTATTCTACTTGTGGGTCCTCCAGGCACAGGGAAAACCCTTTTAGCAAAAGCAATTGCAGGTGAGGCTGGTGTTCCTTTCTTTTCAATTTCTGGCTCAGATTTCGTTGAAATGTTTGTTGGAGTTGGTGCAAGCAGAGTCCGTGATCTTTTTGATCAGGCAAAGAAAAACTCACCTTGTATTGTATTTATTGATGAGATAGACGCAGTTGGCAGACAGCGTGGAGCAGGTCTTGGTGGAGGGCATGATGAAAGGGAGCAGACCCTTAATCAGCTTCTTGTTGAGATGGACGGATTTGAAAGCAATGAAGGAATAATTGTTCTTGCAGCAACAAACAGACCTGATGTTCTTGATCCTGCTCTTTTGAGACCGGGAAGATTTGACCGTCAGATTGTTGTTCCACTTCCAGATGTGAAGGGAAGACTTGAAATTCTCAAAGTTCATACAAAGAATGTTCCTCTTGGAAGTGATGTTGATCTTGAAAAAATTGCAAGAGGAACTCCAGGATTTTCAGGAGCTGATCTGGCAAATCTTGTAAATGAAGCAGCATTGATAGCAGCAAGAAGAAATAGCGAGACTGTTCACATGAATGACTTTGAATCTGCAAAGGATAAAGTTTTAATGGGAGTAGAGAGAAAAAGCATGGTTCTTTCTGAAGAAGAAAGAAGAATCACAGCATTTCATGAAGCAGGACACGCACTTGTTGCAAAACTTACACCTGCTGCTGATCCTATTCATAAAGTAAGCATTATTCCGAGAGGAAGAGCTCTTGGAGTAACACAGCAGTTACCGCTTGATGACAGATATACATATTCAAAAGAATATCTTTATGGAACACTCAAGGTTCTTCTTGGAGGCAGGGTTGCAGAGGAAATAGCTTTACAGACAATGACAACAGGAGCTGGAAATGATCTTGAAAGAGCCACAGAGCTTGCTCGTAAGATGGTTACTGAGTGGGGGATGAGTGAAAGAATGGGGCCTCTTACATTTGGCAAGAGAGAGGAGCATGTATTTCTTGGAAGAGAGATTGCAAAACACAGGGATTACTCAGATAAAACAGCAGAGGAAATAGATGAGGAAACAAAGAGAATAGTAACTGAAGCTTACTGCCAGACTAAAGAGCTTCTGCAACAGAACAGAGATCTTCTTGATGCAATTGCAAAAGCTTTACTTGAAAGAGAAACCCTTGAAGCAGCTGAAATAGATGAGATAATCAATGAACTTAAAAAGGCTGCATGAAACTCAGTTTTCGTAACTTTGAGTTTGATTTTCTAAAAAAAACCTATTTAATGGGAATTCTAAATGTCACTCCAGATTCTTTCTTTGATGGTGGAAGATACTTCAGTGTAAAGGATGCTATTGACCATGTGATCCGCATGATTGATGAAGGTGCAGACATAATTGATATTGGAGGAGAGTCAACACGTCCTGGAGCAGAACCTGTTACAGTTGATGAAGAATTAAAAAGAGTTATTCCAGTTATTGAAGCAGTTTCTAAGAGAGTTTCTGTCCCAATTTCAATTGATACTTACAAAGCCAGAGTTGCAGAGGTAGCAATTCAGGCAGGAGCAACAATTGTAAATGATATAAGCGGATTGAGATTTGACCCTGAGATGCCTGAAATTGTGAATAAATACAGGGTTCCTGTCATTGTTATGCATATTAAGGGAACTCCACGTGATATGCAGAAAAATCCTTCATATAATGCTCTCATACCAGAAATTATTGAATATTTAAGAGAATCAATAGTTATTGCTAAGAGTGCAGGAATTCAGGAAAACATGATAATTATAGATCCTGGAATCGGTTTTGGAAAGCTTCCTGAGCACAATCTTGAGATAATAAAAAAGTTGAAGGATTTTACTCATCTTGGAAAACCAATATTGATTGGAGTATCAAGAAAAAGTTTCATTGGCAAAGTCTTGAATGATGCCCCACCAGAGGGACGTCTTGAGGGAACTGCAGCAGCTGTTGTAGCATCAATTCTTAACGGAGCAAATATTGTGAGAGTTCATGATGTTGGATTCATGTATAAGGTTGTAAAAATGGCAGATGCCATTAAATTCGGGCTCTGCTGATTACATTTTTTCTGGAGCTTTCACCCCGAGCATTCTTAGACCATGTTTTAATACAATCATAACAGCTTTACACAGGCTGAGTCTTGTATCAGTTAAGGTTTTATCTTCAGAAATAACCCTGTATTTGTGATAATAGCTGTGAAACAATCCAGCAAGTTCCTGTAGATAAAAAGTTATTCTGTGAGGTTCTCTCATCTCAGTAGCCAATTCAAAAATCATCGGATACAATAATACTTTTTTAATTATCCTTAATTCATCATCATTGAAGAGAGTTCCATGAAACTCTTCCGGTTCTATCCCAGCTTTTTCAAAAATGCTGTTAATTCTCGCATGAGCATACTGAACATAATAAACTGGATTTTCCTGGGATTGTTTTTTTGCAACTTCAATGTCAAAATCAAGTTGGGCATCATGTCTTCGCGTAAGAAATATAAATTTGGTTGTATCAGAGCCTATTTCATCAATCAGTTCTCTGAGGGTGACAAATGTTCCAGCTCTTTTTGACATCTGCACAGGTTTTCCTTCTCTCAGAAGGTTAACCATCTGAACAAGAAGTATTTTAATCTGTGAAGAGCTCATGCCAAGTGCTTCAGCAGCAGCTTTCACTCTTTTAATGTATCCATGATGATCAGCACCCCAGATATTTATCAATTCATCAAATCCTCTTTCAATCTTGTTTTTATGATAGGCAATATCAGAAGCAAAATAAGTATATGTTCCATCACTTTTCATAACAACCCTGTCTTTATCATCTCCAAAGGCTGATGAGCGAAACCAGAGAGCTCCTTCCTTTTCATATATGAATCCCTGCTCCTTAAGCTTCTGAAGGCAACGCTCAACCTCTCCCTCACTGTAAAGCTGCCTTTCACTTACCCAGCTATCAAATCTAACTCCAAAATCCTCAAGATCTTTTTTGATTTCATCAAGAATTTTTTTATATGAAAAATCTATCAAAAGGCTGTTTACGCTCTCAAAACTCTTATTTTTTAAATCATCTCTGTAAATCTTGTAAGCCTCTTCTGCCAGTTCATTTATATATTCTCCCTTGTAACATTCCTGAGGTATCTGTGGCTGGCTTCCGAACAATTTCTGTAAAGCAAAATAGACACTAAGTCCAAGAAGTTCAACCTGTCTTCCAGCGTCATTAATATAGTATTCTGCGCAAACATTATAACCAGCTTCTCTTAAAATATTAGTGAGCGCACTGCCTATGGCAGCTCCTCTTCCATGACCCAGATGAAGAGGCCCTGTTGGATTTGCGCTTACGAACTCAATCTGAATTTTTCTGCCTTTTCCAATGTTATGGATGAGGAAAGATTCTCGTTTTGTTAAGAGTTCTGAAAATTGAGAAAATATAAATTCATTTTTAAATTTGAAATTTATAAATCCCTGACCCGCAACACTAACTGATTCAAAGATGTCTGTATTAATGTTTGAAATTATTTTTTCTGCAATACTTTGGGGAGGCCTTTTAAGTATTTTTGCCATCTCCATTGCAACAGGACTGCTTAAGTCTCCAAACTCTTCATTTTTCGGCACTTCAATTTCTATCAGTTCCTCTTTTGATTCCGGGACAATTTTTTTAAGGGCTTCATACAGTCTCAGTTTTAGATGTCTGTGCATAAAAGGGTTTCTCAATCCTCCAGTATTCTTTCAGCAACATAGGAATCTGTTATAAGAACATTGAAGTATTTTCCCTTTAAGGCGGTTTTTATTGCTTCCACCTTTTCCATGCCTCCTGAAACCGCAACCACATATTTTCCAGGTGTTTTTGCCATTTCTTTAAGTCTGCTAAGACTCACTCCAACGATTCTGTTTGCCAATTCTTTAAGAACATTCTCAGCTTTTTCTGACTCTGTTAGAGGAGTTCCATCTTTATAAAGAGGGAAGAAGTTTATCTCTGCTAAAACTCCTTTTTTTCTTAGCTTATCTGGAGTGAGTTTTTTGTACATATAAGCAATATGTGCAAATCCGGGGGTTTTAAATTCAACAGCGCCGATTCCAACAAGGAATATATCAACATCATGGCTTTCATCGTAGATTTTTTTCACATCAGGGTTTACCAAATATTTTTCTTTGTATTCTTTATAGCTTGCCACAGGAATTGAAGGAAGATTGAATGCTGATGAGTCAGGGTATTTACCTGCCATCTGCCCGACAAGAACATTTGATGAAAACTCAACAGCTTCAAGTGTTGGAGTTACTGACAGGGGATAGATTTTTAAACCTGAGAACATCTTTGGTGTGAGATTTGCTATAAGGTTTCCTATTGTTCTTCCGCATCCAACACCTATTTTCATTCCATCCTTTGCTATCTTTTCAAAGTAATTCGCTGCTTCTTTAGCAATAACCTTCAGAACCTGGTGAAAAGTAGCACCTTCTGTAACAACCACCCTTACATCCTTTAAAAATCTGTATTTTTTCTTAATTTTTTCTTCAAGTTCTGTCTTTCTCGGAATTTCAAATTTGATTTCCTCAAATATGAGCTTTAAAACCTCTGGAAGTGTTGTATACTCCATATCAGAAAGACTCAATCTATGAGGTTCAAAAGGACCATGTTTTCTAATGTAATTGGCAATATCATTTGCTCTTTTTCTTGCCTCATCAAAGCTTGGATCATCAAACATGTCTCTTGGACCAATCAACACTCCATTAGTGATTTGAAATCCTGCAGCTATTACTCTTGGAGGACCATCAAACCGAGTTGGATTTGCTTGATGGAATGCCACAGGCATAAGTGGACCATGATGCGAACCTCTCATCCATCCTTCAACAAGATATGGGGTGGAGAATGGCTCAAGTATTTCACCGATTGCCGGGAAACCGCTCTGGCTTCTAACAATCAGAACAGGGTCATCTTTACCTACATATTTTCCTGCCATTAGTCCCAGTTTCTGGGTTGATGCAGCTGCTACAACTTCATTGCTTCCCTTTTTATAAACTGTTTTGATTACATATCTTCCAACAGCTCCAATTAAAGCTAAAAGATCATATATGTCTTCTGGACAGGAAAGAGTATAAATTCTGTCTTCAAATACATCAAGAATCTGAAATATGAAACCTTTACGCATTGATGGGTCAATAACCAGACCTGCAGTATTAAATGGATCTGCAAATATCTTAAATAGAGGGAGATTCCAGGCTCCCGGAGAAGTTTTATCAGCCATAAAAATAACAACAGGCTCGCTTTTTCTTTCTTCAAACTCTATCTCTGCAAATCCAGGCCCCATACCCCTTACTGTTCCTGCAAAACTGTCTGAAAGAAGATCCTGTCCTGCACCATAAAGTTTAAGATTTTTTGCAACTTTGGTGCATTCAACAAATGTATTCCATGCGAGATTATGAATTTCTGTATTTTCTGTTCCCTTATTGTGTGTCATGATTAATTCCAGATCATCTCCACAGCTTAATACAGAAAAGTCAAAAATTAATTTCTTTTCCTTAGCTTTTTGAAGAATCTGTCTGGCTGTGTTTAAAATATTAGGATGTGAACCTGAATGTCCTACATATCCACCAATGTCTGCCTTGATAACAGATAAAGTCACTTTCATTTTTTTTACCTCCTGCTAAAGTTTTCAAAAACTGAAAAAATTTACCACACAGCAGAAAATAAAAGCAATTAACACATGCATTTCCAGTGATCTTTCAGATTGTTTTTGAGTTTTTTCACCATCTCCATTGTGTCCTGCAGTTTATAATCTTTAAAATATTCGCTTGGTACAGGTTCTGGTTCTTCAATTTTCAGTTCTATATCTGCCAGTCCACATATTAATGAGAGCCATCCAGGTGCAATAGCTCTTTCATTGTATCCTGAAGCAATAGCATCTATTACTTTGCCATCACATGTTTTTGACATTTCTCTGAGACACTCTCCTATCTTTCTGAAATCAGATACTGTCAAGCCAAGATATGTTAATGAATCATTCCAATACGGATCTGTTCCACCATTTCTTATTATAATTTGTGGTTTAAACTCCTCTGCCAAGGGAAACACAATATTATCAAAAATATACTGATATGAATCCCATCCAGCACCAGGTGGCAGAGGACAGTTCACAGTAAAACCCTTTCCTCTGCCTTCTCCTATTTGTGATATAAATCCTGTTCCCGGATAAATTGTTGCAGGGTCCTGATGAATATCAATAAAAAGAACTTTTGGGTCATCATAAAAATACTGCATTGTTCCGTTTCCAGCATGGGCATCTGTATCAAGAATCAAAATTCTTTCAAGCAAGTGTTTTTCAATTAAATACTTTGCACCAAAAGCAATATCGTTGTAAACGCAGAATCCTTCACCAAAAGATGGTTTTGCATGATGAAGTCCTCCACCAATTGAAACAACTTTCTTGTAAGTTCCCTCCTGAACAAGGTCACACGCATTTTTCATCTGACCAACAATCAGTCTTGCTGATTTTTCTATATTTCCAGGATTCTCTCCTGGAATATTATCAAGACTGAGGAATTTATTAAAGAATACCTCTAATGGATAAGTAATACCGTGATAAGCAGCCTCATAAAAATTTTTAACAAAATCTATGTAATCCTCTGTGCAGATAAGCAGTAAGTCTTCATCAGTAACTGGTTGAGATTCAATAATTATATAATTGTCATTTTCCGGCAGGTTATTCCTCAAAAAATCAATGAATATTTTGAAACGACTTGCCCTGAATGGGTGTCCTATTCCAAAATCATACTGTCTTATTTCATCAGAGTAAAGGATTGCTACCTTCATAACCTTCTCCTTTTTGTTTTTTAAAAAACTCCTCTATTTCCTTTATTAAGTTTTCTATCTCCTGCCTTGAAGGTTTTCTTTCATTTTGCAATTCCTTCAAATTTTCCACAAGTTCTTTAAGATGGGGGTTTTGTGCTATAATTTCTTCAATTTTTTCATCCACTTTTTCCGCAGCTTCTTTCATATCTTCAATATCAATATTCATTTCCGAGACAGCAAGAAGCACTTTTAATACTGAATAATAACTTTTTGGACTTTGTGTTAGATAAACAGGTACGCTTCCCCAGAGGGTTACTATTTCTATGTCTTTTCTGAGATGAAAAAAGGAATGCAGTGAAGCAGGTCCATTGTAGTCAATAAATTCTACAGAAAATTCTTGCATATGAGCTTTCATATTTTCGGTATTTACAACAGCTGAAACAGGAGGCTCTGCTGTATGAAGGATATAGTCCGCAAATCCTCCAATAGTGATTATTTTTTTCACATTATATAATTTTGCTATATGGAAAACACTATCAGCATATTCTGCCCATCTTATATCAGGTTCATGTCCGAGAAGGAAGATAAAATCTTTTAAAGTTTTTTTATCTTTAGCAAAATAGAGATAATTCTTAGGAAAGCTGAATTCTCTTACCAGTCCTTCTGTTATTGAAACCTGTGGTCTATTTAAACCCAGAATGTAAAACAGGTCGGATTTTATTTCAGCGAATTTTTCTGCTTTTAACTTGTTTATAAGATAAATGACAACATTTGTGGAAACCTTTCCCGCATTCGCCCATCCATCAAGTCCTATAATAAATTTTGGCTCATGAAGTTCTACATTTTTATATATTGTAAGTTCCATTAATTAATTTTATCAAAGGTTGAAGAAGTTTTAAATCTCTTTTTTTTGATAGCTTTTATTAAAGGTTTTGTATAAGTAGCATTTAATAATTCCCATGCTCAGTATATATTATCAACTGCATGTGCACTCAGAAGAATAGACCATTAAAAAAATGCTTCTACCAAACCAACCAATAAAAACAAATTGACACACTCATTCACAAGCTCTATAATTTAACAAAGGAAGAAATAAAATTTATTTTAAACAAAAATTAACCGGTCAATCCTGAAATAATGCCTGGCAAACCAGTTATAAAAGGAACAAGAATTACAGTTGAGCTAATACTTAGAGAACTTTCAGAGGGCATGACAATAGAAGAACTTCTTGAAGCATACCCTCCTCTAACAAAAGAAGATATACTTGCAGTATTAGTATCATAAAATTTTAAAGGAATTTCAGATATACAAGTTTTAAAACTTGCAAAGAGCTTAATGCGATTCTGATTACAGAAGATAGTGATTTTGGAGCAACTGACACAAAAACTGACACAGTTATGAAACTTTGTTACTGTGATACTTTTACAAACCCTTGAAAAATCTAATGGGCGATGCAGGGATTGAACCTGCGACCTCTTCCGTGTGAAGGAAGCGCTCTCCCACTGAGCTAATCGCCCAAACTTGTTGGATAATAAACATTTTTAACACCTTCTGTCAACCCCTCCTCGTCAATGTCAACGGAATCGTAACGGTTGGTGTCTTTGTGCCCGCGTGAGTTTTAATAGACTTAATCTGCAAAGCAATTGTTTGAGGATTGTATGAGCGGCTATGCTTATCAAGGCCTCTTGGTTACTTTCTTATACGCAGGGTCATGGCAGGAGGCGATTTCAAGCGGCTTGCTGACACCGTAATCAAGAAGCTCTCGGAATGGCTTGCCAAAAAAGGCTATATCTCAGAAGAAGCCGCATGGTGCAAAGACAGAAGGACAAAACAGATACATTCTTGATGAAGCCCTTATACAAAAGGATATGGAATTTGATGGATACTATGCAGTATATGCAGTATAGAGCTCTGAGGAAAACCTTAATGCAGAACAAATACTTTCAGCCTATCACAGTTTATTGGTAAGCCTTGCAATGTATGATGTAATCGTAGGAAACATGACCTCATTTAAAAGGGATTGCGACTGCTAACAAGGCTTAAGGCAATAGGCTGAAGGCTGAAGATTATGATAGAATTTATGGATGGCAAATTATAGATGTATGGCAGAAAGCTCATAACCTTGCATTATTGATATGTGAGATAACCGTTAAATTTTCAGTTGATTTATTAGGAGATATAGAGTTGGTAAAATTTTGTGGAGTATTCAAAAATCAAAACTTCAGCCTTAAGCCTTCAGCCTAATTCTGACCTCATTTAAAAGGGATTGCGACATATAATCAGGCTTTAGGCGATAGGCGAAAGTCTGAAGAGTATTTTGAAAAAGTAAAAACAGAAGGGTTTCATCAATTTTTTTTGAAATGCCAGCCTGCTTTAATCAATAATTCCCCAAAGTTTGCACCGACATTTTACTATGACTCAGGTCATTATATCTCTTTGCTTTGCTTATGTCAGAAAAGAGAAATTGAGAATATTTTAAAAACTTAAAAAACTGCAATATTTCAGCAATATTGTTTTTATGGTGCTTGATTTTGAAATTGTTTTAGATTATAACATTACAGCACTTTTAAATAAAGGAGGTGAAAATCAGTGAAAAAAATTTCTGTACTGATTGTAACACTTCTGTTTCTTATTGGAGTCAATGCTTATGCACTTGAACACGAATTCACAGTTGGTCCTGAACTAAGCCACATCACTTATAAAGAACCTGGAGTTATGACTGAGAAGGGCTGGTTTTATGGCATAGCGGGCAACTATACTCTTAAGATTGACCTTGCACAGAACACGAAGCTTGCACTGGGACCTGAACTTAAACTTGCATGGGGTAGAGTTGATTATAGTTCCCCTCTTAGTGGAGACATGTCAGGAATTGATGACAGACTTTTTGAGGCAAGACTTCTCGCAGGACCTGAATGGGCTGTCACCAGAGAAATGAGACTCAAACCTTACACAGGTTTTGGCTACAGAAGTCTTGTGGATGATTCACAGGGTAAACAGACTACAATAGGTGATTGGGGATACGAACGCCGGATAAGATACTACTACATTCCTGTAGGGATTGTATGGAGCTACGAAATTCCACAGAACTGGAAGATTAAGGCATACGC
>CAZDXM010000050.1:0-6495 GCA_964509535.1 uncultured Thermodesulfovibrio sp.
TTTTAGAGGTGAGATAAAGGAATTCAGTTATCCTTACAGGTTGAAAGGGTGTTCTGATTTTGAAAAAAAAGTGCTTGAATTTGTTTCCCGTATCCCTTACGGAAAAACAGTTTCATACAAATGGATTGCACAGAGACTTTCAACTTCACCGAGAGCTGTTGGACAAGCACTTAAAAGGAATCCGCTACCAGTTTTAATTCCATGTCACAGAGTAATAAAAGCAGATGGAAGTTTAGGAGGTTATTGTCTTGGGCTGAAAGCTAAAAAGTGGCTTATTGAGCATGAAAATTTTATCTTATGTAAGCTTCTGTTACATAAAATCTGACCATTCTGTGAGTATTAAAATAGTATGCATTTAGAGCTATCACATTTTTCATTATTTTTATCCAGATATTACGATTTTCATAAAAAATAGGCAGAATTTCATTTGAAAGCTTGTAATAGAGGTCTTCTGCATCTCTTTTAGGGTCTGAAGTCTCTTCCAGAGAGCCTATTGCCCAGCCTGTGTAAGCTTCAATCCAGCCTTCTATCCACCAGCCATCAAGAACACTAAAGTTTGGTACACCATTATGAGCTGCTTTCATACCTGATGTTCCTGATGCCTCATATGGTTTCTGTGGTGTATTTAGCCAGAGGTCTACTCCTGCAACAAGTTTCATAGCCATTGCCATATCATAATTGGGCAAATAAACTATTTTTAACCTGTCTTTCAATCTTTCTTTAACTTCAAATATTTTCTGAATTAGCCTTTTACCTCCTTCATCTTTTGGATGAGCCTTTCCTGCATATATAATCTGGATTATACCTTCACCGATAATTGCAAGCCTTTCAGGATCAGATATCACTAAATCTGCTCTTTTATATGGAGTTGCTCTTCTTGCAAAACCTATGGTAAAGGTTTCATAATTTAAATTAGCTCCTGTAATTCTGTTTACGTAGTCTATTAAGATTTTTTTTGCCTGCATATGAGCATCCCAGAGTTCATCTTCAGGAATTCTCCATGCTCTTACAAATATTTCAGGTTCATTTGCCCATCCTGGCAGGTATTTATTGTAGAGCTTTTTAAATGGCTCAGATACCCATGTATAGGAATGCACTCCATTAGTTATTGCGTGAATTTCATAACCAGGGAACATTTTTTCAGAGACTTCTTCATGTTTTTTGGATACTCCATTAATAAACTCGCTGAGATTGAATCCAAGCAGAGTCATATTTAACATTCCATCTCCCGCAAGTTTCTTTAAAAGCCATAAGGGAACTGGTTCACCAAGTATCTTATGGACGAACTCATAGGGGAATCTGTCATGTCCTGCCTCAACAGGAGTATGTGTTGTAAAAACACATAAATTTCTTACTTTTTCAATATCCCATACAAGTTCTTCAGACCATACTTCCTCAACGGGCCTTTTATATCTGTTCAGTAGTTCAATTGTAAGTAAACTTGAGTGTCCTTCATTCATATGATATTTTTTTATCTCAAAGCCAAGTTCATTAAGAATTCTCACACCACCTATGCCCAGAACTATTTCTTGTTTAAATCTATATGTCAGGTCACCACCATAAAGATAATGTGTAAGAGTTCTATCTTCAGGGCTATTTTCTGGAACATCTGTATCAAGAAATATAACCGGAACCCTTCCACCTGTTGTGCTTTCAATTACATAAAGCCATGCTGTTACATATACAGGTTTGTCCTCAATTGTTACAGATATTAGAACATCAAGTTTTTTAAAATATTTATTAATATCCCATGGATCAGGATGCTCAATCTGTCTTCCGAAAGGATCAATTTCTTGACGAAAATATCCCATTCTGTGAATAAGTGTTATACCAACCACAGGGATTCTTAAATCTGCTGCTGATTTCAAGGTATCTCCGGCAAGAATTCCCAATCCTCCACTGTATGTATGCATTTCAGGTCTTATTCCAATTTCCATTGAAAAATATGCAATTCTCGGTTCTTTTATGAATTCATCTATAACCATAAACCATCCTTTTGTATTCTTTTCATTAATTCATTTATAGCTTTAAGTCCTGTTTTGCCCATATCAGCAGTGTAATTATTAACATAGTAATCTATATGAGATTTTATAACATCAATTTCAAGTTCCTGAGAATACATTTTTGCAAAATTCAAAGCTTCATTATAATTTGAGTAGGCATAATTTAGACTTTCTTTTATAATATTTTCAAGAATTTTTTTTATTCTGAGTGAGCTTTTAACTATAACACAACCAAGAGGTATGGGTAAGAAGGTCTCGTCAATCCAGAATTTACCGAGGTCTGCTACTAATTTGAGTCCTTTCAAAGCATATACAAATCTTCCTTCATGGATAAGAACACCAATATCATTCTTATCATTAATTACACTTTCAATGATTTTATAAAACGGCATGAATTTTAATATATATTTTCTACCTGAAAAGTTTTTTTTCCAATAAAACCACATGAGTGCAGATGCTGTTGTTAACCTTCCTGGCAGAGCAATTCTGATAGTTTGAAGATTTTTTAACCTCTCAGGGTCTTTTGTAACAGCAACAGGACCGAATTCCGAAAAGGCACCACCTGATGAGACAATATCATAACTATTTTTTAGATGATAATATGCATGAACTGAAACTTTTGAGATATCAAGATAGTTTTTCATGCATAAATTGTTTAAGGTTTCAACATCTTCAATGAAAAATTTAAACTGTAAGCCTTCTGTTCTTACCTTTCTGCTGAGCATTCCAGAAAATATAAATATATCATTCGGGCATGGAGATATTCCAAAATTTAACATAAAAATAATTTTAGCAGATATTGAAAGATTTATGAAAACTATGCTATTTTTAAAAATTAATCTTTATTGAAGGAGGAGACAGACTTTGGTAACAAAGAGAACAACAGTTAAAAAAAGAAGCAGATCAGTGCTGAAAAGAATAAGACAGAACGAAAAAAGAAGACTGAGGAATCAGGCATGGCGCACAAGAATTAAAACGGTTGTGAAAAAAGTTGAAGAATTAATAGGTAAAAATGATAAAGAGTCAGTGAAGACAGCACTAAATGAAGCAATAAAAGTTATCAACAGGGCTGCTTCAAAAGGAATAATTCATAAAAACGCAGCTTCAAGAAAAATTTCAAAATTAATGAGAAAACTCACTACAGTCAATTAAAATTTCTTAATTTTTATATAATATCCACATGAAAAGGTTCTGGATAGTTCTCACAGTAATGCTGCCTACATTTATTGAAATCCTTGATACAACAGTGAATAATGTTGCTTTGAGGCATATTCAGGGAGATATGTCAGCAGGTATTGATGAGTCAACATGGGTTATAACCTCATATCTTGTTTCAAATGCGATTGTGATTCCAATGGCTGGATGGCTGAGCAGACTTTTTGGAAGAAAAAATTATTTAATTTTTTCAATTTCACTTTTCACAGTTTCTTCACTTTTATGTGGAACAGCATGGAGCTTAACTTCTCTCATTTTTTTCAGGGTATTTCAAGGAATTGGTGGTGGAGGACTTCAACCATTAAGCCAGAGCATTCTTCTTGAGATATTCCCAAAAGAAAAATATGGAACTGCGATGGCGATTTACGGAATGGGAATAATAATGGCACCGATACTTGGACCGATTATGGGAGGATGGATTGCTGATAATCTTTCGTGGAGATGGATTTATTATATAAATCTGCCAGTTGGAATGCTTTCTATTTTACTTGCATATCTTACAATAGAAGATCCACCATATCTGAAGAAAGGAAAACTTAAGATTGACTATCCGGGAATAATTCTTCTTGCTCTTGGAATTGGATGCCTTCAAATAGTGCTTGATAAAGGTCAGAGGGAAGACTGGTTTGAATCAAAATTTATAGTAATGCTCTCAATTATAAGTGCAGTTAGTCTGGCTTTAATGTTATGGTGGGAATTGAAAAAAGCCGAGCATCCAATTGTTAACCTGAGACTTTTTAAAGACAGAAACTTCTTTTTTGGAAATCTTGTAATGTTTTTTACCTTTATAAATCTTTTTGGAAGCATTATTCTTCTTCCAATTTATGTTCAGAGTTTAATGGGATATACTGCATTTTTAGCTGGACTTGTTCTTGGACCAGCAGGCGTGATTCAACTCATTGCATTTCCGATAAGTGGAAAAATATCAGAGAAAATCAATCCTAAGATACCTCTTGCATTTGGCATAATAATCTGTGCTTATTCAACCCACCTTATGAGTTTATTCAGTCTTCAGGCTGACTTCTGGAGTTTTGTATATCCGAGGGCTGTTCTTGCTTTAGGTATGGCTTTTACAATAACACCTCTTGCAGTCATGACAGTGGCTTTTATTCCTAAGGAAAAAATGCAGGATGCAACGCCTTTAAGTGGTGTAATAAGAAATATAGGAGGCTCTCTTGGAACAGCTATTGTTACAACAATTATTTCTCAGAGAGCACAGTTTCATCAGTTCAGACTTGTAGAAAATCTTACTCCTTATGATATTTCCTATCAGGTTACGATTGAAAAACTCAATGAATATCTATCTGTAAGATCCTTTCTTTCACCTGAAGGAGCAATTTACAGGGAACTTATAAGACAGGCTCAGGCAATTGCTTTTAATGAAGCATTCTGGATATTAAGTATAGGCATGATTTCGATGCTACTGACAGTATTGCTTTTCCGCAGACCTTTATATAGAAGAAAAGGAGGGGTATGAGATGCAATCCATTAAAGGAAAGGTGGCAATTATAACAGGAGCATCCCGTGGAATAGGACTTGCAACTGCTACAAAATTTGCCCGTGAAGGAGCGAGTCTTCTTCTTGTTTCAAGATCAGAGCCCCTGTTAAAAGAGATTTCAGAAAATCTTGAAACCATGTACAGTATAAAAGCAGTAGCAGTTCCTGCTGACCTTACAAAACCCGGTGAGATAGAAGGAGTCTTTAATGTTGTTAAAGAAAATTTTGGCAGGCTGGATATTCTTGTAAACAATGCAGGAAGGGGAATTTTCAACTACATTGAAAATGGCAGTCCCGAAGAGTGGAAAGAAGTTATTGATCTTAACTTAACAGGACTTATTCATTGCACACATTTAGCAGTAAAGATGATGATTCCTCAGAGAAATGGTCACATAGTTAATATTTCTTCTGTTGCTGGCAGGATTGGAATTCCGGGATGGTCTGTTTATTGTGCAACAAAATGGGCAGTTATAGGTTTTTCTGAATCAATAAGAAAAGAATTGTTAAAATACAACATCCGAGTTACAGTTGTTGAACCCGGTGTTGTCAGAACAGAATGGGGCGAAAATATGCCTGAAGAATGGAAAACACAGAGGGCTGCAATGTGCGCTCTGAAGCCTGAAGATATTGCTGAAGCAATATATTATGCAGTAACATGTCCGGATTATGTTTCAGTCAATGAAATTCTGATAAGACCTTCTGAGCAGGAACGTTAAATTTTTAATACTTTTGCACCCCTTATTTTTCTGTTTTTAATATCCAGCAGGGCATCATTTGCTCTATCAAAGGGGTAAAGCTCAATTTCTGGTTTCAACGGAATCTCTGATGCAATTTTGAGAAACTCGGAAATGTCTTTTCTTGTAACATTTGCAACTGTTTTAATTTCTCTTTCAAGCCAGAGATCTCTTGAATATTCAATTTTTAAAACCTCATTTTTATCTGTTTCTTCCTTTCTTATTGCATTTATTACGAGTCTTCCAGAAGGTTTTAAATGTTTAAGCATAATTAAAGGTGGTTTCCAGACAGGTGTTGTATCAATTGCTGAATGAAGTTTTTCAGGAGGGCTTTCCTCTATATCACCAGCCCAGTAGGCACCAAGCCTCAGAGCAAGTTTTCTCTGATCAGAATCTCTTGCAAATACAAAAACTTTGGAATCATGATAAAGATGCTTTATCATTTTTAGAACAAGATGTCCTGATGCGCCAAATCCGATAAGTCCGATATTATGCCCATTTTCAGGCTTTGAGAGCATTAATGATCTGTATCCGATTGCACCGGCACAGAAAAGAGGAGCTGCCTCTTCATAGGAAAGATTTTCTGGAATATGGAAGGCAAAATCTTCATTTATTTTAAAATACTCAGCATAACCTCCATGAGCATCCTTACCAGTTGCTTTGAATTCAGAACATAGATTTTCAAGACCTTTTTTACAGAACTCACACTTTCCACATGCTGAATAAATCCATCCTGCTCCTGCTCTGTCTCCGATTTTAAACTTTTTTACTGCTTTGCCTGTATCTACAACTTCTCCAACAATCTGATGACCGGGGATTATCGGCAGAAAAGAGGGAACTGCTCTTCCTTCTATTTCATCAATCTCAGTATGACACACAGCACATGCATGAACTTTAATAAGTATCTCTTTTTTCTCAGGCAAGGGATAATCCATTCTGATGAGTTTTAAAGGGTTTTTTTCTATGAGCAAATCAGCTATTTTTTCAATCACCCATGCTTTCATAGAGTTTATTATAAAATTTTTGTTACCTATTTACACATATTC
>CAZDXM010000051.1:0-3326 GCA_964509535.1 uncultured Thermodesulfovibrio sp.
AAAACAAGATGAAGGAGGTAATAGGGTGATATATCCATTTGCAGCAATTGTTGACCAGGAGGAGATGAAGCTTGCGCTTATTTTAAATGTGATTGACCCCAGCATTGGTGGTGTTTTGATTATGGGAGAAAAAGGCACTGCCAAATCAACAACAGTTCGTGCTCTGGCAGACCTTCTCCCTGAGATTGAGGTAATTAAAGGATGCAGATTTAACTGCTCTCCTCTGGGACCCTTCTGTAGTGATTGTCTTGATAAAATGAACAATGGAGATGTTCTTGAAACAGAAAAGAAAAAGATGCGCGTTGTTGAGCTTCCTTTAGGAGTTACAGAAGATAGAGTCGTGGGTACTCTTGATATTGAACATGCTATTAAAAAGGGTGAAAAACAATTTGAACCAGGAATTCTTGCAGAGGCAAACAGGAACTTTCTGTACATTGATGATGATACAGACAAAGGGAGCAATACTTTCTCTTCTTATGGATTGTTATCAGAAAAGAGACAAAGTCGCAATGATTCTTTTTAGAAAGGACAAAGCAGAAACGATACTTCCTCCTACATCATCTCATGAACTTGCTTTAAAAAGACTAAAAGAGATTCCAACGGGTGGTAAAACTCCTCTTTCAGCAGGATTAATGGAGGCTTATAAATTAATAAGATGTCTTATTTTAAAGGAACCACATAATCGATTTATCATTGTTCTTGTCACAGATGGAAAGGCTAATGTATCACTTACCAATAAATCTCCCTTTGAAGAACTTCAAAATATAAGTTTTATTCTGAAAGGTTTTCCTTCAACCGATTATATTGTTATTGATACTGAGAAAAAAGATAAATTTATGAAAATGGACTTAGCTCATAAAATTGCACAGTGGCTCAACGCTAAATATTTTTTAATTGAAGAACTGAAAAGTGAAACAATTTTTAATCTCATAACTATGCATAAATTCAAATCTTATTAATCTCTTCAATTCTTTCTTTGACAATATCTGCCAGTTTTTTATGAAGTCCGACAGGTTTTGTATAAACTATATCAATGTCAGGATAATTTTTTTTGAATTTTTCAATAATCTCAGGAATATTTGAACTTACATGTGTTCCATAAGATAAAAAAAGCGGATGTATTATCATTCGTTTTACATTTTCTTTAATACACTGTAAAACAATATCCTCTAATGTAGGAATTCCGAACTGAAGATATGCATATTTTATATCCTCTGTTTTTCTTTTAAGTTTCTTTGCCAGTTCCTTTATAAAATTTTCAAGATTATTTCTATCATTTTTGGAACTTCCGTGAAGTACAATAATAATCCTCTCCATATTTTATATCCAGATAAAAATATTAAATTACGATATTTTTTAAATTATTGTGAGATAGAAATTGTCATCAACCCAGATTTTTCTTTCCTCTCCATCTTTAGCTGTTTTGACAAATTCATTCATATGCTCTGGAGTGATCATGCCCAAATATTCTCCACATTTTCCACATTTAAGAAAGACTGCATCATCTTCTTTGAATTTTTGTATTTCGCCACCAAAGCACCATCTGTGAATCAGTTGCAGATTTTCAAATTTTTCCTTTCCTTTTTCTGCTTCAATCATTGTTCTGTCAACTATTTTTCTAAATTTACTTGCCATTTCTCCACCTCCAAGAATTTTTCAGATTTTTGGGTTTTATTATAGTAAATGTTTCTGGCAATTTGCAATCATTTGTGATATAATTAAAATTTAAAAAATGGATATTCATCAGCTCAAAATTTTTATATCAGTATACAAAAATAGGAGCTTTTCAAAGGCATCCAAAGAACTTTTCCTCACTCAACCAACTATAAGTGAACATATAAAAACACTTGAAGAAGAACTGAATTGTAAATTGTTTGATAGGTTTGCGAGAGGTATTATTCCTACAAAAGAAGCAGAAGTCCTTTATGAACACGCATTAGAAGTTACAGAAAAAATGGTAAATTTAAAAGACTCTATACAGAAAATAAAAACAACTCCATCAGGCAATATATACATAGGGGCAAGCAGCATACCAGGAACTTATATTCTGCCAAAATTGATATCATTTTTTAAAAAAGATTACCCTGAAATCTCAATTCAGATAGATATATCTGATTCAAAATTTGTTATAGAAGGTCTTCTTTCAGGGAAACTTTTAATGGGAGTTGTTGGAACAAAAATAAATAATTCTAAAATTGAATACACAGATTTTATGAATGATGAACTTGTTATAGGTGCTCCTGATTTTATAGAAAAGACTGTTATTGACCCATCAGAAATTTTTGAATACCCATTTATAATGAGGGAGGAAGGCTCAGGAACAAGAAAAGAGATGGAAAAATGGTTCAATAAAATAGGAATAGATTCGGAAAAATTAAATATCGTTTGTATATTAGGTAGCACAGATGCTGTAAAACAAGCAATAAAAAAAGGTCTTGGTATATCTATTCTTTCAATTCATGCAGTTAAAGATGAGTTAGAATGCGGAAAGTTGAAAATAGTTAGAATAAAGAATTATGAAATGAAAAGAATTTTTTATATAGCAACTCATACAAAAAGAACTCTGCCTTTTGTATATAGAACTTTTTATGAATTCTTAAAGCAAAATGCTTTTACTTTATAATACTGTCAAGCCCCTCAGGTGAAAAGCCTGTAACTCTTTTACCATTGAAGGAAACAAAAGACGGAGTCGCATTTATATAAATTTTTTGCATGAAAGCAATTGAATCTTTTATCTTTTTAATTCCTTCATCACATTTCTGTCCTTCCCATCTGGAATTTAAATAATCTTCATAATTCATTCCATGGCAGATTGCTTTCACAGCTTTATCTTTTGCATATGGATGTATTTTTTCAAGAGGGAGAAATATAACTTTTACTTCAACCTTTCTTGAATCAGCCCACTGTTTTATTGCATATTTTGCTTTCTCGCAGAATGGACAGTCTGGATCAGTAATCATGTAAATATATTTATTGGCGCCTTCAGGTGTATAGGAAAAAGCTACTATTTTGTCTATTTCTGTTTTTAAGTTTTGAAACACCTTTTCATAAAGTCTCTCTGTGGCTGCCTTGCTTAAAAATATTCCATCTTTATAAATTTCTCCAAATATAAAGGTTTTTCCATCAGGATAAACATAAAATATGTTAAATCCTTCACCTTTTTTAATTATAACTTGACAGAGGTTCGTTCCTTTAATTTCGTTTTTTTCAATTAAACTATCAAAATCAATCCGCAAAGTTTCTTTCAAATTTTTTTCTTTTATTGTAGAACAAGGATTTGTAGTGAGATTACAAGAGATAGAAAAAACAAACAAACATGATAAAAT
>CAZDXM010000052.1:0-2605 GCA_964509535.1 uncultured Thermodesulfovibrio sp.
GGGCTGGGTGGGATTTAGATAAATCTAAAAAGTAATCTTTTCCCCTGCAGAGAAGCTGTAATAAAAGCCTTAAATAATGGATGGGGTTTAAAGGGCTTGGATTTAAACTCTGGATGAAACTGACAGCCCAAAAACCACGGATGTTCCTTTAATTCTATTATTTCAACAAGTTGTCCATCAGGTGATGTCCCGCTAAAAACAATTCCTTTTTCCTCAAGAACTGGAATATATTTATTATTAAACTCGTACCTGTGTCTGTGTCTTTCAGAAATTTCCCTTGTTTTATATGCCTCATAGGCTCTTGTTCCTTCTTTAATAACACATGGATATGCTCCAAGTCTCATTGTCCCACCTTTTTGAGAATCAACTGTTCTGATTTCATGCCTTCCAGTTCTGGGATTATACCATTTCTCCATTAAATAAATAACAGGATTTTCTGTATCAGGATCAAACTCTGTACTGTGAGCATCCAGTCCTGCTAAATTCCTGCTCACTTCAATAACAGCACACTGCATCCCAAGGCATATACCAAAAAATGGTATTTTATTTTCCCTCGCATATTTAATTGCTTCAATTTTCCCTTCAATTCCACGGATTCCAAATCCTCCAGGAATCAGTATTCCATCGGCATTTGAAAGATATTGTTTTGCTCCGTCTTTTTCAATATCCTCTGAGTTAACCCATAAAATGTTAACCTTAGCCTCATTGGCTATACCACCATGAATCAATGCTTCGGTGAGACTTTTATATGAATCCCTGAGTCCAACATATTTACCAACAACAGCTATATTAACCTCTGCTTTGGGATTTTTAATTTTATTAACAACATCTTCCCATAAAGAAAGATCTTCCACTCTGTGAGGCAATGAAAGTTTCTTTTCTATAAGAAGATCAAGTCCTTCGTTTTTAAAATTTAATGGAACTTCATACACAGTTTCAACATCATATGCTGAGATAACAGAATCAAAGTCAAGATTGCAGTGAAGAGCTATTTTTTTCTTAAGTGCATACGGTAATGGACGATCCGCCCTGCAAAGCAGAATATCTGGCTGAATTCCTATTGCTCTCAGATTGTTTACACTATGCTGAGTTGGTTTTGTTTTAAGCTCTCCAGCACTTTTCACATATGGAACAAGTGTAAGATGAATATAAAGCACATTTTCTCTTCCAACATCATATCTAAATTGTCTTATACCTTCAAGAAATGGAAGCCCTTCTATATCTCCCACAGTACCACCAACTTCAACAATAACTATATCAAAATCATTTTCTCCAGCTGCTGATTTGATTGCCTGTTTTATCTCATCAGTAACATGGGGAACAACCTGAACAGTGTGTCCCAGATAATCTCCTCTTCTTTCCTTTGATATTACATTGAAATATATTTTACCTGATGTATAGTTATTTACATAGGAGGTTGTTAAATTTGTAAATCTTTCATAATGCCCGAGATCCAAATCAGTCTCACATCCATCATCAGTAACATAGACCTCTCCATGCTCAAACGGGCTCAGTGTCCCAGGGTCAACATTTATATAGGGGTCAAGTTTTTGAATGGTTACTCTGAAGCCTTTTGCTTCAAGTAATGCACCAATTGCAGCAGCTGCAATACCTTTTCCCAATGCTGAAACAACTCCACCTGTTATAAATATGTATTTAGGCATATCTCTCAGCCACCTCCAGATCTTCAGGAGTATCTATTCCAAATGAGTCATATTCTGTAATTCTTACTTTTATTTTTATACCGTTTTCAAGAGCCCTTAACTGTTCTAAAGCCTCTATTGTCTCCAGTGTTGAGCACGGAAGATTAACAAATTTTCTAAGAATTTCAACTCTATATCCATAAATTCCTATATGTTTATACATGAAATCATTAACTGAATAACCTGTTATAAACTTTTGTCTGTCAAAAGGGATAGGACAGCGAGAAAAATACAAAGCATATCCTCTTCTATCAAATACCACCTTTACAATATTTGGATTTTTAAATTCTTTTTCATTTTCAATTTTTCTAACAAGTGTGCCGATAAAATCTGAACCTTCTTTCATTAGCTCAATGATCTGGTCAATCATTTCAACCCTTATCAGCGGTTCATCCCCTTGAAGATTTATTATAATTGAGTCATTTTTTAAATTATACCCATGCTTGATTAACTTATCAATTGCCTCTGCAATCCTGTCTGTACCTGAGGGATGCTTCTCTGAAGTCATTATAGCCTGTCCACCAAAGTTTTTAACAGTATTATATATTCTTTTGTCATCTGTAGCTACAAAGACCTCATCAATTGAACTGGAAGTTTTTGCTCTTTCATATACATGCTGAATGACAGGTTTACCATGAAGGTGGGCAAGAACTTTACCCGGGAATCTTTTTGAAGCATATCTCGCAGGGATTATACACAAAGTAACCATAACATTAAAATTTATGATAACATAAATATTCAATGATTTGGCCAGGCTTTATAGGTGAAACAAAAAAATTTATTATTTTAACGGTTAAAAGATATTTTCTGTGCTTTCTATCTGCAATTTTATTAATCTTAAGCTATGCTCCTTTTGATCTATTCTTTCTTGCATGGATTGCTTTCCTGCCTCTTTTTTTATT
>CAZDXM010000053.1:0-20106 GCA_964509535.1 uncultured Thermodesulfovibrio sp.
TCAATATGTCTTATAAGATCAGTAAAAAACATAAGTGAGCCTTTAAGAATACCAATAGCAACTAAATCCTTATCCGCATAATCCTTGGTTATTCTTAATGCGAGCTCTTTTACCTTTCTCTGAATCTGCTCTTCAGAAATAAGAGGAGTTCCGATAAACATAATTTATTAATATACAAAAAAGAAATGAAAAAATCCAAATTTTTGATATAATAAAAGAAAAACTAAAATTAATTTGAATAACAGGTTAAAAAAGAAAAAATCAATAGAAAATAGAAATATTTGGCTTAAACTGGTAAAAATTGGCAATATTTTCTTGTATTCGCTCTTGATTAGATTTTGATTTTCAAGTTATATTAGCACTCAGCAAAGGTCGTTGCTAATAATTAAAACACTATAAAGGAGGGATGATATGAAGATCAAACCACTGAAAGACAGAATCGTGGTAAAATTCTCATCTGAAGAAATGGAGAAAACTCCAGGCGGAATTTATGTTCCGGATGTAGCAAAAGAAAAGCCCCAGAAGGGAGTTGTTGTGGAGATTGGCTCTGAGGTTAAGGAAGTAAAGGTTGGTGATACTGTTCTTTTTGATAAGTACGCAGGGTCAAAAATCAAGGTTAATGATGTTGAGTATTTAATCATTAAAGAAGAAGAAATACTTGGAATAATAGAAAAATAACGAGGAGGTGACAGCATGGCAGCAAAACAGTTAATATTCAGTGATTCAGCGAGACAGTCAATTTTAAAAGGTGTGACCATTCTCACAGATGCGGTAAAAGCAACACTTGGACCAAGAGGAAGAAATGTTCTTATTGAAAGAAAATTTGGCACTCCAAATGTTACAAAAGATGGTGTTACAGTTGCAAAAGAAATAGAGCTGAAGGATCCATTTGAGAATATGGGAGCCCAGCTTGTCCGTGAGGTAGCTTCAAAAACTTCTGATGTTGCAGGAGATGGAACAACCACTGCTACTGTATTAGCTTATGCAATTTACAAAGAGGGTCTTAAATATGTTGCAGCAGGTGCTAACTCTATGGATTTAAAGAGAGGAATTGACAGGGCGGTTGAGGTTGTTGTTGAGGAACTTAAGAAAATATCTAAGCCTGTAGCTGACAAAAAGGAGATTGCTCAGGTCGGAACAATATCTGCAAACAATGATGTATCAATTGGTGAACTTATTGCTGAGGCAATGGATAAGGTTGGGAAGGATGGAGTAATAACAGTTGAGGAAGCAAAGGGAATGGCAACAACCCTTGACCTTGTTGAAGGAATGCAGTTTGATCGTGGATATATCTCCCCATATTTCATCACAGACCCTGAGCGTCTTGAGTGTGTGCTTGAAGAGGCCTTTGTTTTAATACATGACAAGAAAATCTCAAGTATGAAAGACCTTCTTCCGATTCTTGAGCAGATTGCAAGAATGGGTAAGCCTCTTTTAATTATTGCAGAGGATGTTGAAGGAGAAGCACTTGCAACACTTGTTGTAAACAAACTCAGAGGAGTTCTTCAGGTCTGTGCTGTGAAAGCTCCAGGGTTTGGAGAAAGAAGAAAGGCAATGCTTGAGGATATAGCTGTTCTTACTGGTGGAACAGTGATATCCGAAGACTTGGGAATTAAACTTGAGAATGTAAAGATAGAAGATCTTGGAAAAGCAAAGAAAATAATAGTTGATAAGGAGAATACAACAATTGTTGAGGGAGCAGGTGATCCACAGAAAATTCAGGGAAGAATCAAACAGATAAAGCTTCAGATTGAAGAAACAACATCAGACTATGATCGTGAGAAACTTCAGGAGCGTCTTGCAAAGCTTGCAGGTGGTGTGGCAAGAATCAATGTTGGAGCTGCAACAGAAGCTGAGATGAAGGAAAAGAAGGCAAGAGTTGAGGATGCTCTCAATGCAACAAGAGCTGCTGTTGAAGAAGGAATAGTTCCTGGTGGAGGAGTCGCACTTCTTAGGTGTCAGAAAGCCCTTGAAAATCTTAAGCTTGATATTCATGATCAGCAGCTCGGAGTTGAGATAGTGAAGAAGGCTCTTGAAGAGCCAATAAAACAGATAATTGCAAATGCAGGAGTTGAGGCAACATTGATTGTTGAAAAAGTAAAAGAAAACAGCAACATTAACTACGGTTATGATGCATATGAAGAAAGGTTTGTTGATATGATGGAGGCAGGTATTATTGATCCAACAAAAGTTACAAGAATAGCTCTTCAGAATGCAGCCTCTGTAGCTGGCTTGATGCTTACAACAGAGGTTATGGTTACAGAAATTCCTGAAGAGGAAAAGAAGCCGCCAATGCCATCACCTGAAATGTACTAATTAGATTTTAACAGGGCAGGCTGCAGTCTGCCCTGTTATTTATAAATCATGAATCCCAGCCATATTTCCCAATCAGAGGAACAAATGCAACAGGTATAAGATAATGTTTTTCAAGCTCTCCAGCCCTTTTAATTGCTTTAAGCATATGCTGGGAGTATCTCTCACCAACAGGAGCAACAATAATTCCCTCTTCTTTGAGCTGTTCAACAAGTGGCTGTGGAACATCCGGCGTTGCTGCTGTTATAATTATCCTGTCAAATGGCGCCTCTTCAGGTAATCCCTCAGTTCCGTCTTTAACATAAATTTTGATATTTTTGTATCCCAGTTTTTCAAATCTTTTTTTTGCTTCTGAAGCAAGCACCTCAATTCTTTCAATTGTGTGAATTTCTCTTGCAAGCTCAGCAAGAATTGCTGCCTGATAACCTGAACCTGTTCCTATTTCAAGAACCTTTTCATCTCCCTTAAGTTCAAGAAGCTCTGTCATAAGTGCAACAATATATGGCTGAGAAATTGTCTGTCCATGACCTATTGGAAGAGCTCTGTCATCATAAGCCTCCTCCATGATATCCTCAGGAACAAACAGATGTCTTGGAATTTTTTTCATTACTTCAATAACACGTTTATCCCTTATTCCTCTTTCAACAATCTGGGAGTCAACCATCCATTCTCTTAAGTGTTTGTATTTATCCATTTCGTTTCAATATCTCTTTTGCTACAAGAATACCAGATACAGAAGCTTGAATCAACCCTCTACTAACACCAGCTCCATCTCCAGCAGCAAACAGATTTTCTATTTCTGTTTCAAGACACTCTGTAAGCTTTAATCTCATGCTGTAAAGCTTTACTTCAACTCCGTAAAGAAGAGTATGATTTGAGTTTACTCCCGGCATCACTTTATCAAGGGCTTCAAGCATTTCAAGAATATTTACAAGATACCGATAAGGAAGTACAAAGCTTAAATCCCCAGGGGTTGCATCTCTGAGTGTTGGCTGGACGGGATTTCTCATGATTCTTTCTTTGGTTGACCTTCTTCCCTTTTTAAGATCACCGAGTCTTTGGATCAAAACTCCCTGACCGAGGAAATTTGCAAGTCGTGCAATATTCTGTCCGTATAGAATCGGCTCTCGGAAGGGTTCTGTAAAATATGTGCTTGAAAGTATTGCAAAATTTGTGTTTTCTGTTTTCTGACCAGCATAGCTGTGCCCATTTACAGTCCAGATGCCATTTATGTTTTCTCTAACAACCTCTCCATTGGGATTAACACAGAATGTTCTGACAGTATCATCAAATGTTTTTGAATAATATATTAATTTTGGCTCATAGCAAATCCTTGTAAGAGCATCACAGACTCCTGCAGGAACTTCAACCCTCACACCTATATCAACAGGATTAAGCTCTGTGCCAAGTCTTAGCCTTTTTGCCTCTTCACTGAGCCATCTGCTTCCAGCTCTTCCCGGTGCTAAAACTACATAATTCGCTTTAATTTTTAACCCGCTGTCAAGTTCAACCCCTAAAACTTTACCTTTATCTGTAAGGATTCTCTTTACTGGAATATTAAACATTAAATCAGTTTTTCTTGACAAAGCATTCTTTAAAGCTTTAAGCACCTCTGCACATCTTTCAGTTCCAATATGTCTTATTTTTGAGGGGATGAAAAGAAGCCCATTTTTTACAGCAACAGTTTTTATTTTTTCTGCTGTTTCAGTGTCTGGCTCATAAACTTTTTCAGGAGCACCATATTTCAAATATATTTTATCAACATAATCAATAAGGTCGGTGAGGGTCTCTCTATCTACATATTTGCCTAAAAATCCTCCTATATCAGGTGAAAGATTAAGCTTTCCATCACTGAATGCACCTGCACCTCCCCAGCCGCTTAAAATATTGCAAACAGGACAATCAACACATTTTCCCGTTTTTTCCATCGGACACTGTCTTTTTTCAATATCTTTGCCCTTTTCAACAATTAAAACTCTGATAGATGAATTCTCGGTTATTTGCAGTGCTGTGAATATACCTGCAGGACCTGCTCCAACAATGACCACATCATATTTATTCTTCAATTTCATTTTTAATTAATTTCTCTAATGCAGAATAGTTGGTTAAATCAATATGAAGTGGAGTAACTGATACATAGCCTTCCATTATTGCTTGAATGTCTGTGCCTTCCATTTTCTGCCATGAAACAACTCCTCCTCCAATCCAGTATTGCTTTTCTCCCCATGGAGAGAAAATTTCATGAATTGAGTTTTCATAGGATCTTTTGCCCTGTTTTGTTATCTTTATTCCTTTTATCTCCTGAAGAGGTTTATTGGGCACATTCACGTTCAGCAGTGTGTCCTGTGGAAGAGCTCTTTGAAGAATATATCTTGCAATTTTCAATGCATAATGGCTTGCAGTTTCATATTTAAATGGTCTTTCACCAACAAGGGATATTGCAAATGAGGGCACACCAAGTATTGTACCTTCAATTGCTGCTGAAACAGTTCCTGAATATGTGATATCCTCTCCAAGATTAGCTCCCTTATTTATTCCTGATACAATAAGGTCAGGCTCTCTGGGCAATATCTTTTTAACTCCAACAACAATACAATCTGTTGGAGTTCCATTCACACTGTAACAGTTCTCCCTTATCAGATCCACACGAAGTGGTCTGTGCATTGTGAGTGCATGACTGACAGAAGAACGATCCCTGTCAGGTGCAACAATATATACCTGACCAAGCTCTTTCAAACTTTCAGCCAGTATCTGGATGCCTCTTGAAAAAAAACCATCATCGTTTGTGACAAGAATCAGTGCCATTATTTATTCCTCAGAAGAATGTAGTCAGCAATTCTGAACAGTGTTTGTCTGTGTGTTGAGTCAGGAAAAACTTCAAGTGCTTTTTTTGCTTTATAAACATAGTTTTTTGCTATTTCCATTGATGATTCAATACATTTATATTTTTTCAGATATTGGAGAATGTTCTGTAAATTTTTTTCAGAAAAATTATCAGATTTTATTATGTTAACAATTTCCTCTTTTTCATTTGACCTTTTAAGAAGCTCAATCACTGGAAGAGTTATCTTTCCTTCCATTAAATCCTTACCGAGTTTTTTCCCAAGCTCTGTTTCATCTGCTACATAATCAAGAATATCATCAACCATCTGAAAGGCAACTCCTATGTGATAACCAAAATCTGTTAATGCCTGAACTCTTTCTTGAGGCAACTCTGCAAGAATTCCTGCTATTCTACAGGCAGCTGTAATCAAACCAGCTGTTTTCCCTGTTATGATTTTTATGTATTCATCAAATGTTATTGTTGGATCTCCAGCCTTCATTAGCTGTAGAATCTCTCCTTCAGCCATCAGAGATGTTGCACGGGACAAAGCTTCCATGATCTGCAGACTTTCCTGAGAAACGCTAAGATGCAGAGCTTTTGCATAAAGATAATCTCCAAGAAGAACAACTATCTGGTTTCCCCAAATCCTGTTTGCTGACTTCTTGCCCCTTCTGAGTTCTGCTTCATCAACAACATCATCGTGAAGAAGGCTTGCTGTATGAAGTGCCTCAATTACTGCAGCAAGTATTACTCTTTTGTATCCCCTGTAACCTGCAAGATCGGCACTTAAAAGTAAAAAAAGAGGGCGAAGCCTTTTGCCTCCGGATTTCATTATATAAGAACCTATTACAGGTATGAGGGTTGCCTCTGACTGAAATATATTTGCAAGCTCCTTTTCAACATCCTTCATTTCTTCTTCATAAGGTTTAAATATTTCCTGAAAGTTCATAACTTAAGCCTCAATTTCTCGGATTTTTTGCTGTTTATATATTTTATATGTTTCGGACTGAATGCTCCTTTTTCAGTAATAATTGCAGTAATGTATTTTGCCGGTGTGACATCAAATGCCAAGTTTATAACCTTGACCTTCTCTGGTGCTATTTTTACACCCCTCAGTCTGGTTACTTCTTCTGATGCTCTCTCTTCAATTGGTATCATATCTCCTGAAGAAATGCTCAGATCAATGCTTGACAGAGGAGCAGCAACATAAAAAGGAACTTTGTTTTCTTTACAAAGAACAGCGAGTGTGTATGTGCCGATCTTGTTTGCAACATCACCATTTTTTACAGTTCTGTCTGTCCCAACAATTGCAAAATCTATAATTCCTTTTCTGAGCAGTGCACCTACTGTGTTGTCAGTGATGAGGGTGACATCAATTCCAGCCTGCATGAGTTCAAAAGCTGTAATACGAGCACCCTGTAGCACAGGTCTTGTTTCACACACAATAACCCTGAATTTTATTCCTCTTTCTTTTGCAAGATACATTGGAGCTGTTGCTGTGCCATATCCTCCAGTTGCGAGGCTACCTGCATTGCAGTAAGTTAGAACAGTACATCCTTCTTTAAAAAGAGGTAAAGCAAACTGCCCTATTTTTCTGTTTATCTCTATGTCTTCCTGCTGTATTTTTAAGGCTTCATTTATTATTAAATCTTTAAGCTCTGAAACATTGAGGTTCAGATTTTTTTCTATGAGATTTTTCATTCTATCAACAGCCCATCTTATATTTACAGCAGTTGGTCTTGTGTTTATAAGTCTCTGAAAGACGGGTTTCAGTTTTTTAAGTAACATGTAACTGTTTGAAACTTTTAAACTCATTGAAGCAAGAGTAACTGCCATTGCAGATGCTATTCCAATGGCAGGAGCACCTCTTATTGAGAGACTTTCAATTGCATGTGCAACCTTTTTATAATGGGTGCATTTTATATACTTAATTTTTTTTGGCAGGAGTCTCTGGTCAAGGATATAAACAGAACCGTCCTGCCACTTTATTGATTGAAGCATAGGCATATTATAACAATTTTTTAAATCCTTGTTAAAAAAGCAATAGTCATGGTTATGGAAGGTATGGTATAAATAAATATGCAAATAATAAAATCAATTCACAGCAATAAAGGACTCACCCTTGTTGAGATTGCAATTGTTCTTATTGTTTTGGGAATTCTTATAGGACTTGGCGCAAGCCTTATAGGTCCACTTACAAAAAGAGTAAAATTGAATGAAACAAGGGATACTGTCAGGCAGGTAAAGGAAGCAATTCTTGGATTTGTAGTAAAAAATGGTTATCTTCCAGCAGATTTTGACTCAGCAGGTGCAAGAAAGCTTGATGCCTGGGGAAGAGAGCTAAAATATTATACAGCTTCTGAGTTAGGTTCAGGAGATATATGTGGTAAAAATATTACTTCAATGCAAGTTTATGAGTGCGTGAATACTGACTGTTCAGTATATCTTGTAAAATCCAATATTGCATTTGTGGTATACAGTACAGGTGATGATGCAAATGGTGAGTGTACAGGCAGTTCTTCTCCTTTTTATGTGAGGGAGCAGGGCATGCCATATATTACTCCTTGCACTTATAATCCTGCATCTCCTCAGTTTTATTATGATGATGTTGTAAGTTATTCATCTCTTGATGAAATAAGGTCATTGAGAGGATGTCCTCAGCCTCTAACAATTATTTCGCCTGCTACGCTACCTGAAGGAGAGGAAGATAGTTTTTATTCTTATTCTTTGCAGGCTATCGGAGGAAAACCACCCTATATGTGGACAGGTTCTGCTGGAAGTGGTTTAACCCTTAATGAATCAGGGTTGATATCAGGAACAATCAATGTAAATACTTCTTCCAATACAGGTGAGCTTTTAGTCTGCTCAGGTTCTGTAAACATAAATGCAACTGTTAATGATTCTGCAGGCTCGCCTCCTCAGAGTTTGTCTTTTACAGTTCCTGTAAGACCGCAGTCTTTAAAGATAATAACAGAATCCCTTCCATCTGGATACGAGGGTTCACCATATACAGCTACTGTATATGCTCATGGTGGCACAACTCCTTATTCATGGAATATGTCAGTTTCTCCAAACTGTCCAAGCGGACTTATCTGTTCAGGAAACACAATATCTGGCACACCTGTATCAGCAGCAGGAACATATACGGTAACTGTAACAGCTACAGATCAGTGTGGTCGCAGTACTACAAAAGCATTCGGGTTAACCATCAATTCTTCAGGAGGAGGTGGAGGATGTCCTGCTATGAGTCTTTCACCTCCTTCAGGTACGAGCTGGACAGCTACAGTAGGTCAGCCATTCAGCCAATCAATTACAGTTTCTGGAGGGCAAACTCCTCTTACAAACACACAATGCACACCAAGTAGCTGTCGGGGTCTTTCTTTAAGCTGTTCTTCCTCAGGTGCGACAATCTCAGGGACTCCTGCAAGTTCAGGAACATGTATTTTTAATGTTGCATGGCAGGACAGTTGCAGTCCTTCTCAGACAGTAAGTGGAACATATACAGTTAATATCTCTGCAAATGCTCCAACATGCACACTATCTGCAAGTCCTGGACTTGTTCCATACAATACCTCAACAACACTCAACTGGACTATATCAAATGGACCTGCAGATGCAACATTTTCTCCACAGAGTGGGACATGCACAAGTTTCCCAAACTCAACAGGAGGTTCATGCACAACTGCAAATCTTTCTGCTCCACCCTGCAGTCAGACATTTACACTCACTGTAAGCAATGCAAATGGTTCCAATCAATGCACAACTACTGTTTATCCTGGAATGAGTGAATACAGAGTATGGAACGATGCAGGTGCGAGAAGAGATTACAGGGTTGACGGTATCTGCAGAAGAGTAAACAACAATTCTGAGATTACAACCATAATATATCGTTTAAATCCTGGTGAAAACATTATCCAGTATCAGAGTTCTAATACAACATGCACTACCCAAACAGATACGCTTAGTTATAATGAAGCACTAGAGGTTGATAGTTATTATGGTAACTGTAATGGTATGCTTAACTTCTCAGGCTCAGACAGATAATGAAATCGCTTTAATGTGCTATAATATTTTATGCTTTCCAGGATTAAGAAAGACATTCCTCCAGGTCTTCTCAGGGTTGTAAGAGAAAAAAAGGACATAAAAAAAACACTGTTAATGGTTGGCTTTTCAGTATTTGTTATTATTACAGCTGTTGCCGTTGTTTATCTTTACAAGGAGCGCATAATCCCAGAAATTAAACCACCCACTAATAATATCACTACTTTACCTCAACCACCACAGATAACCTCCTCAGCACTAACAGCATTGAAAACATCCGAAACACAGCCTAAGCCACAACCAGAAACATCCTCTATACCAGAGAAGCCCTCAATACCTGTTTCTGAGTCTACTCAGAAAAAAAACCATTTTAAAAAATATAAAAAGATTCTGACTAAAAAAGAAGAACCAGAACAGCCAAAGGAAAAGACTGTAACAGAAAAAAGAGAAAAGCTCCGTCAGCCTGTTGAAGTCCCGATTGAGTCCTTTAATATGGAAACTTTCAAAGGAGCTGATATTCTTTATCGGGCATCTGATCTGGAAGCAAGAGGTCATTTAACTGATGCAATTACTGAGTATAAAGAATACATCAGGTTAACAGGAAAACAGGATTCTAAGGTATTAAACAAAATTGCAGCACTTTATCTTTCAATTGGTAACCTCTCAGAGGCATCAAGATATGCGGAAATGGCTTTAAAGGAATCTCCAGACAGCATACCTGTTATTCTTAACTATGGAGTGATTAAAGCTAAGATGGGAGACTTCCATGAAGCTGAAGGATGTTTCAAAAAAGTTCTTTTACTGCATCCTGAGAACAGAACAGCTCTTTACAATCTTGCATTTCTTAAAGAAAAGAAAAAAGAGTTTGATGAAGCTATGAGGCTTTATGAAAAACTTTACCAGCTTGGAGACCCACAGGCAGCAGAAGCTCTTCAGAGGTTGAAATCTCAAAGATGATTAAATTATTGATTTTTTCTTGCTGCGTGTTTAAAAATAATAAAACTCATGGAAAGGGGGTTAGGGTATGGAAGAAAAGAAAGGCATAAGTGAGGATTGGCTGGCGTTCTGGTTGGCTATGGGTATCTTTCTCATTTCTCTGCTTGCTTATATTGACATTGACCCTCTTGGCTGGGCTGTAAAGACTGAAGAATGGACAAATCTCAGCAAAGCAATAAAACCAACAGGTAAATTCTATCAATCCCTGGGTCTTTCAGGTTTTGCATCTCTGATTCTCACATATATATTTATGGCTGCTGTTTTCTCAATAGGTGCAGTACTTATGAGAGCTAATGTGGTTAAATTCAATGTTGGATTCTTTTTTGTTTTCTGGCTCAGTTACCTCTGCTGGCTTGTTGGACATTATGCATATTTTGCTGCAACTGATGCTAAAAAAGCAGGAATCCCATGGTCACTGAAACTCACAGGTGAGGGTGGCTTTATATTCGCTCTTTTGCTTGGATTAATAATTGGGAATTTTTTCAGAGGGTTTGCAGGATTTATTGGAGAGGCACTGAAGCCAGAGTTTTATATTAAAACAGCCATAGGTTTGATGGGAGCACTGCTTGGATTAAAAGCAGCAGAAGCTGCAGGACTTGCCTCAAAAGTTCTTTTTAATGGATTCTGTGCGATCATTGTTGCCTATCTCATATACTGGGCAACTGTGTACTGGATAGCAAGAAAATGGTTCAAATTCAGCAAGGAATGGTCAGCTCCGCTTGCATCAGGCATCTCAATATGCGGTGTCTCAGCAGCTATTGCAACAGGTGGGGCTATAAGGGCAAGACCTGTTGTTCCTATCATGGTAAGCTCTCTTGTTGTTATATTTGCAGTTGTTGAGCTTGTTATACTGCCATTTTTTGCACAGGCTTTTCTATGGAAGGAGCCAATGGTTGCAGGTGCATGGATGGGACTTACAGTGAAAACTGATGGCGGAGCCTTTGCATCAGCAGCAATTGTAGATGCACTTATAAGAGGGAAAACCGAGGCTATGACAGGAATTAAATATGAACCTGACTGGATGTTAATGGCAGGTTCTACAGTGAAACTGTTTATTGATATTTTTATCAGTATATGGGCATTTATTCTTGCTTATATATGGTGTGCAAAAATTGAATGCAAACCTGGTGAAAGAGTCTCAGGTGGTGAAATATGGAGAAGATTTCCGAAATTTGTTATGGCTTATGCAGCAACATTTTTGGTAATACTGCTTATCTCACTGCCATATGCGCCAAAGGTTAAACCCGTTGAGTTAGAGATTGAGAAATTAAAAAAGGAGGTTGTTACAGCTGAGAAGGAACTCGCTACAGTGACAGAACAGACAAAGAAGATGATACTCATGACAAGAATTGAGGAGAATAAAAATAAAATTAAGGCACTTGAAGTCTCTATTTCAGATTCAAAAAGGATAATAACACAGACCAGAACAGCAACAGCAGGAACTGATTCACTGAGAAAGCTGTTCTTCCTCATAACATTTTTTACAATTGGAGTGATCTCTGATTTCAGAAAACTCTGGGAAGAAGGAATAGGCAAACTCGCCCTTGTATATTTCATATGTTTGTTCGGATTTATTCTCTGGATAGGATTGCTGATTTCTTATATATTCTTCCGTGGCGTAAAACCTCCAGTAATTACTGGATAGGGAGGAAATTATGGCAGAGGAAACAAAATTAAAAGAAGAACTTGAAAAAATGGAGTATGAGCCGTTGCTTCCAGTTGAAAAAAAACTCATAATCTGGAGCATAGTGCTCGGTATTGTCTTACTTTTTATCCTTGTTTTTATAAGTTATATATTCTTCCCAGCCTCCCATGGATAAAAAACGGGGAGGGCTCAATCCTCCCCGATGTAATGGAAACATGAATCTTCTTTATTTTGAAAAACCAACGAGATATATAAATCAGGAGATAAACTCAGTTATAAAGCAGGGCAGAAACCTTATCAGATTTGCTCTTTGCTTCCCTGATATTTATGAAATAGGAATGTCTCATCTTGGTTTAAGAATTCTTTATCATATTTTAAACAGTCTTCCAGATGTTACAGCTGAGAGAGTTTTCTGCCCCTGGATAGATTTTGAAGATTATTTGCGAAGAAATAATATTCCACTTATTTCACTTGAGACAAAAACTCCTTTAAATAAATTTGATATTGCAGGATTCAGCCTTCAGTATGAGCTTTCATATACTGCTGTTTTAAACATGCTCAGTCTTGGCATGATTCCTTTAAAATGGAGTGATAGATTTGATAGAAATTATCCGCTGATTATTGCTGGAGGACCATGTACAGTAAATCCTCTCCCAATGTCTCAATTTATTGATGCCTTTTTAATAGGTGAAGGTGAGGAGGCAGTTATTGAAGTTGTAAGTGTTTATAAAAAATGGAAACAATCAAACTCAAAAAAAGAAGAACTGCTTGAGGCAATTTCTCGGATTGAAGGATTTTATGTGCCTTTTACTGGTAAAAAAAAGGTTAAAAGAAGACTCATTACGGATCTTGAAAACACACCATTCCCTGTAGCACCTGTTGTTCCTTATTCAAGGATTGTTCATGACAAAATATCTATTGAAGTTTCCAGAGGATGCCCTTCAGGGTGTAGATTCTGTCAGGCAGGAATTATTTACAGGCCTCTGAGATTCAGAAGCCCTGAAAGAGTTTTCAGTATCGCCAAGGAATCAATAAAAAACACAGGATACGAGGAAATTTCACTCCTCTCATTCAGCATAGGACATTATCCCTATCTTGTTGAACTGATTGAGGTATTAAATAAATTTTTTGAGGGAAGAGGTATAGCTGTTAGTCTTCCATCAATAAGGGCTGACAGACTGACAAGGGAATTATTGCAGAAAATTAAACTTGCAAGAAAAACAGGATTTACAATCGCACCAGAGGCTGCCACTGGAAGACTCCGCAGAATAATAAATAAAAATATCACAGATGATGACATTGAAAGAGCATGCGCAGTTCTTTTTGAAGAAGGATGGCAGAACATAAAGCTTTATTTTATGATAGGGCTTCCCCTGGAAACAGATGAGGACATTGAAGAAATTGTAAAATTAACAAGAAAAATAATAAAAATTGCAAAATCATATACTAATAAATTCGTTGAGATAAATGTTACAGTTTCTCCCTTTATTCCAAAGCCCCATACTCCATTTCAATGGCTCGGACAGATTGATTTTGAAAGCATGAAAGGAAAGCTCAATTTTATAAGAGAAAACTTTAATAAAAGCAGAATTCATTACAAGGGACATAATCCAAGAATGAGTGTTATTGAATCTGCTTTTTCAAGAGGAGATGAAAAAACAGGTGAGGTTTTATACAGAGTGTGGAGCATGGGAGAAAGACTTTCAGCATGGTCTGATTTTTTTAATTTTAATCTATGGCTCAAGGCTATGGATGAAACAGGAATTGATTTATTTTTATATGCTAAGAATAATTATTCCTTTGATGAAGAATTACCATGGGATTTCATTGATACAGGAATTAAAAAAGATTTTTTGCTAAGGGAGTTTCAAAAAGCCATGAGTATTGAGCAGAGTGCTGACTGCACAGTAAAATGCGAAGGCTGTGGCTTAAACTGTAAAGCTGATGAAAAATATATGAAAGATTTATTCATTTCATTGCCAGAGATTCAAAATATTGAGGAAGATGAGAAAGTTACCACAGTTAGATTTTCTTACACAAAAAAAGGACTGATGAAATATCTTTCACAGCTTGAAGCTTACAGTCTTCTTACAAGAACATTAAGAATGGCAGAGATTCCATTTGTAGTTTCAAAGGGATTTCATCCAAAACCTGAAATATCTCTTGGACCTTCTCTGCCTGTTGGTGTTGAAAGTGAGAGAGAATACTTTGACCTAAAAATTCATGGAGATTTTAAGAAGGATTATATTGAGAAATTAAACAATGTCTTACCTGAAGGAATGAAAATAACAGATGCAAAAGAAGTTCCACAACATATACCATCCCTTAACTCCTTTATTCAAAGATATAAATACATTATAAAACTTGAAGAGATCTCCCAGATTGACAAAAATATGATAGAAAACATGAAGATACAAAGAAATGATAAGACCTTACCCCTTAAGGAATTCATTGAAGAAGTTAGTTTTCATGATAAAGAAATATGTATAATAGTCAGGGATGGAGCTCAAAAAGCAAGAATTTCAGAGATTGTTGAGGCTATTTTCGGTAAGCAGCTTAAGGAGCTTGAAATTAAAAGAATACAGATGTATGGTTTTGAAGAACAATGGGTTGAACCATGAGCAATGAACTCTTAGTTAATGTTACAAAGCAGGAATGTCGCGTTGCCCTTCTTGAAGGTGGACAGGTTGTAGAGTTTTATATAGAGAGAAAGGGAGATTCAAGTTATGTTGGAAATATTTATAAAGGAAGGGTTGTAAAGGTTTTAAAGGGAATGCAGGCATGTTTTGTTGACATAGGTCTTGATAAAGCTGCCTTTCTTTATGTTGATGACATAAAGGGTGGAATAATGGAGCTTTATCCATTCCTTGAGGCTGAGGAGGAAACAGAGATAACACCAAAGCTTGACCTGAAGGATGCTTCCATTGAAGAGCTTGTTCAGGAAGGTCAGGAGATTCTTGTTCAGGTTGCAAAAGATCCAATCGGTACAAAAGGAGCAAGGGTTACATCAAGAATTACACTTCCAGGCAGATATGTGGTTTTGATGCCAGGGATGGAGCATGTTGGTATTTCAAGAAAGATAGAGGATGAGGAAAAAAGAAAATATCTCAGGGAAATTGCATCAAGAATTAAACCTCAGGGATTTGGAATTATTATGAGAACAGTAAGTGAGGATGCCTCAGAGGATGAAATACAGAAGGATATGGACTTTCTTTTAATGCTCTGGGATAATATTCAGAAAAAAAAGGAAAAAGCTCATGCACCTCAGTTGATTCACAGTGAATTTGACCTTGTCTTAAGAAGCCTCAGGGATTTCATGAGTCAGAATGTTGACCGTCTCATAATAGACAATCAGGCAGAATGGCAGAGACTTAAAGAGTTTGCCCAGGTTTATTTTCCGAAGGTGGCTTCCAAAATAGAGTATTATGAAGGAGATGAGCCATTGTTTGATGCATTTGCAGTTGAGGTAGATCTTCAGAGAGCACTTGAAAGAAAGATATGGCTTAAATCAGGCGGATACATTGTTATTGACCAGACTGAAGCAATGACGGTAATAGATGTGAATACAGGAAAATATGTTGGTAAAGAAAATCTTGAAGATACAATACTGAGAACAAACCTTGAAGCAGTAAAAGAAATAGCCTATCAGATCAGGCTTAGAAATCTCGGAGGGATAATTTTAATTGATTTTATTGATATGGAAAAGGATGAAGACAGACAGAAGGTTTTGAATGCAATGGTTGAGGCAATGAAGAAAGACCGTGCAAAAACAATGATTTATAACATTACAGAACTCGGGATAGTGCAGATGACAAGAAAGAGAACAAGAGAGTCTCTGGAGCACACCCTCTGCGATAGCTGTCCTTACTGCGAGGGCAAGGGAAGGATAAAAAGTATAAGAACTGTTGCATATGAAATTCTTAGAAAGCTTAAATTTATGACAGTTCCTCAGGGAGCAGAACTTACTGTGATAACAAATCCTTCTGTGGCTGATCTGCTTACTGATGAAGAGAGAGATTCCATAGAGGAGATTGAAAACACAAAAAAAATAAGAATTACAATTAAAAAATCTGAGTTACTCCATAGAGAAAGTTATCATATTCATAAAACTGTTCAATATTCTGAATGAGATGGAATTTTTTATAGAATGTACAAGATGTGGTAAATGCAAGGAATTCTGCCCGAGTTATCAACTCTTTCTGAATGAATCCTATTGTCCCCGAGGAAGAATAAAACTTATAACCGCCTTTGAAGAAAATACGATAAGAGAAACACCTTCACTGAAACAGAGAATTTTCAGCTGTCTTCTTTGCGGAGCATGTGAAAATAGCTGTCCTCTTGAAGTAAATCTCTGCAGTTTTATATATGAGACGAGGTCAAAGATAAAGAAAGCAAAATTGCAGTATCTTTTTAAATACTTTTCCCTTTATCCTAGAATAATTTTTTTTATTTTACAGCAAATTTCTCGTTTTGAAATACTGAGAAAGCGGTTTTTATTTTTAGATAAACTCTCTGCATTTGATATAAAGCCTGTAAAAAGGAGTTTTTTGAAAGTTTACAGCAAAATTAAATCTAAGGGAAGAGTTGCACTTTTTAATGGTTGCTCAACAAACTACCTTATGCCTTCTATAAGTGAAGCACTGATTTACATTTTAAACTGGTTGAACTTTGAAGTGATTGTACCAGAACAGAAATGTTGCGGAGCTCCACTTCTTGCAGCAGGTTTTAAAAAGGAGGCAATAAAACTTGCTCAAAGTAATCTTGAAATTTATAAATCATTCAACATTGAAGGAGTTCTGAGTCCCTGCCCAACATGTTCTCATTTTATTGGGGACATTTATAAGGAATTAACAGGAGAAAGCATAAAAGTTTTAAAGATTTCAGATTTATTTGATAAAAAAAATATTATTTTGTCTGATTCAACATTAAAATTTGATGCTCCTATTTTTTTTCATGTTTCATGTCATTCTTCTAATTATACAAAGGATGCTGAAGGAAATTTAAATATTCTGCAGAAATTAGGTTTTTCAGAGATTCAGAAAACTACAGGTTGTTGCGGGTTTGCAGGACTTTTTTCTTTTCTTTTTGAAAAACAATCTATGGATATTCTGAAAAAAAAAGTTTTAGAATATAAAAAAGCGAATATGATAATTAGTTCCTGCCCAAACTGTATGATTCAGTTTAAGTTTGCAATGAAGAGCAAAAAAATACTTCATTTTACTGAAGTAATACATAAAATATTGCTGAAAGGAGTAAAAAATGGATGAACAATCACCTTTTGAGATAATTTTACCTGATGGAAGTGTTTACAGGACTAAAAAAGAACCACAAAAAGAAGACTCTGTGCAAGGTTATGATCCTGAAGGAAAGCCAAAAAAGATGAAGTTTGTGATGAAATCGAGCTGTGATCGCTGTGGAGAGTGCTGCAGAAGAGACACTCCTATCATTCTTAAAGAGGATATTCATTTGCTAACAAAAGGGGTTATTACAGAGAAAGATATATATACTATAAGAGAGGGAGAAAGAATCCGCTCATCTATGGATGGTGATGTTTATGATGCCTCAATGGAAATGATAAAAATACGTCCAATTTTCGGCAGTTTTACATGTCTTTTTTATGACCCTGAAGTTGGCTGTACAATTTATGAAATGAGGCCCACAGTCTGTAGGGAATATGAATGCTGGAGTCAGAATATTACAATAACAGGGCTTGAACATAGAAGGCTCACAAGACAAGATTTATTCGGCAGGATAGATATCCTCTGGGAGGCAATAAAAAAACATGAGGATAAATGTTCTCTAAACAAATTTGCTCAGGCTGTGGATGAATTGATTTCAGGCAGTCAGGAGTCATTTGAAAGGATTGTGGATATGATTCTATATGATAGCGCTGTAAGGGATTGGATTAAAGAAAAGTTACAAATTCAGTCTGATTTAATACCTTTAATTTTTGGAAAAACACTTTTTGAAATGGCTTCACTTTATGGATTAATCATAGAAAAGGAAGGTGAAAACTTTATAATCAAAGTTATGGAGGAGGCACAATGAAGTTTTTTATTGACACAGCGAATATTGAGGAAATCAAGAAAGCTTGGGAAACAGGAATAATTGATGGAGTGACAACAAATCCTTCACTTCTTGCAAAAGAAGGTAAAGAACCATTGAGTTTATTAAAACAGATATGTGAGATAGTTCACGGACCTGTAAGTGCCGAGGCTGTTTCTTTGCAGTATGAAGAAATTATAAAAGAAGCTACTGAGTTGAACAAGATTCATCCAAATATTGTTATTAAAATTCCTATGACAGAGGATGGACTCAGGGCAGTGAAAAAACTTTCACAGGAAGGAATCAAAACAAATGTTACACTTGTATTTTCTCCAACGCAGGCACTTTTGGCTGCGAAGGCAGGAGCGAACTATGTAAGCCCGTTTGTCGGAAGGCTTGATGATATAAGCCACTTCGGTATGGAAATAATAAGGGACATTCAGATAATTTTTGAAAATTATGATTTTGAAACAGAGATTATTGTTGCAAGCATTAGAAATCCGCTTCATGTTCTTGAAGCTGCAAGAATCGGAGCTGATATAGCAACAATTCCATACTCAGTAATTAAACACCTTATAAAGCATCCTTTAACTGATATAGGTATAGAAAGGTTTTTGAAAGACTGGGAAAAGCTTAAAAAGTAGGAGGTGCAGAGATGAAAAAAGATAAAAAAGTTTTAATCTGCTTATTATTCCTTTTAATTGGTATTTCAATTGGACTGGTAATAGCATCAAAGTTTGACTTCCAGATCAAGGGATATTCTGAAGACTATCAGATTTCAAAGGAGTCTCAGGAAATTCTTTCTAAGATGGGGAATGCTATGGCAGAGGTTGTTCAGGCAGTGAGGCCTTCTGTTGTAAACATTTATACAACAAAAAAGATTAAAAGACCTGGTATTCCTTTTCCATTTGATGACCCATTTTTCAGAAGATTCTTTGATGAAGAATTCAGTGAGCTACTGAGGCCGAAAGAGTATACTCAGACATCTCTGGGATCTGGTGTGATTGTTGATGCTATGGGATACATTCTTACCAACTATCATGTTATAAAAGGCGCTGACGAGATAAAAGTAAAGATTTATGATAAAAGGGTTTTTGATGGAACAGTGGTTGGATATGATGCAAAAACAGATCTTGCAGTTATAAAGATTAAAGCAGACGGGCTCAGACCAATCAGATGGGGAGACTCTGACAAATTAAAAGTTGGAGAAACAGTAATAGCAATCGGGAATCCATATGGATTGAATCTTACAGTAACTTCTGGAATTGTGAGTGCAACAGGAAGGGCAAATGTTGGAATAGCTGATTATGAGGATTTTATTCAGACAGATGCAGCAATAAATCCTGGAAACTCAGGTGGTCCACTTGTGAATGTTCGTGGTGAGCTTGTTGGAATAAATACAGCAATATTCAGTACAACAGGTGGATATCAGGGTATTGGTTTTGCAATCCCGAGTAATATGGCAAAGATTGTAATGGAAAACCTGATAAAGCATAAAAAGGTTGTAAGAGGCTGGCTTGGAGTATCTGTGATGGATGTTGATCCCGAAATCGCAAAAAGTTTAAAGCTTAAGGAAATAAAAGGAGCTTTAGTTACTGATGTGCAGGAAGGTAGCCCGGCAGAAAAGGCAAATCTTCAAAGGAAGGATATCATTATAAGCTTTGATGGCAAAGATGTTGAGGATTCTGCACATTTAAGAAATCTTGTGGTGAACACACCTCCAGGCAAAACAGTGAAAATTGAGATAATTAGAAATGGTAAAAAATATACAGTTACAGCAACAATTGTTGAGCTTCCAGCTGAGCTTAAAGTATCATCTGCTGAATCAATTTTAGGTGGTATATATGTTGAGGAACTGACTGCCAAGTTAAGAGCTAAATACAATATCCCCAAAAAAATAAATGGAGTTCTGGTTGTCAATGTAGACCCAGATTCAGCAGCTTATGGATTGCTTGCTAAGGGTGATGTAATAATGGAGATAAACAATGAAAAAATAAATAGTGTAAAGGACTTTAACAGTATTGCAAAACAGACTGCTGAGCAGGCAATTGTATGGTTTTACAGACAGGGTCGTGTCTTATACATAACTTTGAAGGCTCGTTAATGCTCTGAAGAAACTATCAAGCATCTTCTGTCTTACATTAAGCATTTCATTAAAAGTATTTGAAAACTCTCTGAATGCTCGTGCTGGTGCTGTTTCCATCTCCTTAAGAAGATCCTTACAGAAATACCAGTTACATCT
>CAZDXM010000054.1:0-29118 GCA_964509535.1 uncultured Thermodesulfovibrio sp.
GTTGATGCTGTAAGAGAAGAGGAGGAAGAATATGAGCTCACTGAAGAAACATTAAAGAGACTTGAGATAGAAATGAAGCATCTGGCAGCAAATCTTGAATTTGAAAAAGCTGCACGGATAAGAGATAAAATATTTAAAATAAAAGAAAAAATGTTAAAACTTGGTATGAAGCTGGAAGATGCTTTTAAGCGAGCTTAAAGATAAAGACTTAGACTTCATAGTCAATACTGTTGCTCCAGAATTCAAAAACAAAGAGCAACTTAAAAGATTTATAAATGAAGACCCGGATTTCAGACATGGACTTGTTGGAAGTGATAAAATGTTTGAGAAAGTCTTCTCTGATCCTGAGATTCTTGTTAAGATTTCACCAGCACTTTATTTTGAAATTTTACTCAGAAAAGCCTTGAATGACCTTGAGAGACTTTCTTATACTTATGAAAAAGTTGGCTCATATAAAATAGCAGTTTTTGATGTCTCTGAGGTTGTAGAATTTTTAAGTGATGAAAATGTTCTTCTGTATCTTGCTCATCTTCTTTCTTCTTTTACAAGGATTGAAAAATATACACTATGGATAAAAACAGGTAAAAATATATGGAAAAGGATAAATTTCACAGATATGGATGTGGAGGCACTTAAAAAAATGGCTCAGATGATTGAAGAGGAGTACAGATTTGGTATTTACAAAAGAATTGCAGATGCATGTCTTTTTATTCTTGGAGTCTTTCCAGAACATTTAAAAGAAAGTTTAGAGACAGAGGAGGAAGGTAAAAAATTTTATAAATTAGCAAGTGATTATCTTTCTTCAGAGACAGAACTTGCAAATGTTTTCTGGCAGCTTTCAGAAAAATTTAATTTAGCAAAAAAACCCTTAAATTTCATATCCGAAAATTATTTAAGGTGGAGAAAACATCAGATTTTTGGTTTCAATTAATAACTGGAATTTTTTCTTTGCAATTGTAGCATTTTCCTTCGCTATCAAGATAGTATTCTTTAAGCCTTAACTCATCCCTTTCAATTAATATTCTTTTACACTTCGGGCAGTAAGTATTCTGCCCTGGATGATTTGGAATATTACCAATATAAACATAATTTAATCCTTCCTCCTTAGCAATTTCATACCCTCTTTCAAGGGTTTCAGTTGATGTTGGAGGAATATATGTTTTCCAGGAAAACTCATATGCAGGATAGTAAGCATTTAAATGCCACGGGATATTTTCTCCAAGTTCATTTTTTATTCTTTTTGCAAATTCTCTTAAGGTTTTCTCATCATTATTCAAACCCGGGATAATTAATGTTGTAATCTCAATCCAGACATTGTTTTGCAGGGCAATCTCAGCATTTCTCCATATTTTTTCAACATCTGCACCACAGTATTTTCTTACAAACTGTGCATTTCCTTTTATATCTATATTCATTGCATCAAGTCCATGATGTATCAGTGTTTTGAGAGCTTCCTCAGTCATGTATCCATTTGTTACATATGTGTTGTAAAATCCTTCTTTTTTTGCAAGATGAAAGACTTCAAGGGAGTATTCAAAAAGAAGTGTTGGTTCATTAAAAGAAAAACTCGTTCCCTTACATTTATATTTTTTCATTAATTCTATGAAGTTTTCAGGTGAAAGAAATTTTCCTTTTCCTGTATTTTCTGGAGCTTTTGATATGCGGAAGTTTTGACACCACGGACATGTAAAATTGCAAGACCATGTTCCTACAGTCAAAGCAAAGCTACCAGGGTAAAAGTGATATAAAGGCTTTTTTTCAATTGGATTTGCACTTATTGATGCTATCTCTCCATATACTAAAGTGTAAAGCTTACCAGCAATATTTTTTCTTGTTTTACAGAATCCTGTCTGTCCTTCATCTATCTCGCATCTTCTCTCACATGTAAGACATTGGACTTTACTGTCTTTTATTTTTTGAAGTAAAGCCTCTTTTATCATTTATTTAAATTATAACCAATCTCTGCCATTTCATTTATTCCTTCAATTATTCTCGGGCTAAGATGGTATATCTTATCGCTTACATAGTAAATATTTCCTTTTTTAACTGCATTTGTGTCTTTTAACTTTGAAAGTAGTTTTTCAGGAGCTGTTTTATGACCTGCACCAAAAAATATTATATCTGGGTTTAATTTTATAACTGTCTCTATGTTAATTGATGAAGACTCTGCAATATTTTTTAAACCTATAAGATTGAAAACTTCATTTATATGTGATTTTTCTCCAGCAACTGTGAGTGGTTCAGCCCAGATTATAAACAATGCTTTCTGCTCATTGAAAGATTTCTTTATTTTTTTTATATTTTTTTGAAATTCATGGGCAGCAATTTTTGCTTCTCTTTCCTTGCCAATTGAGATTCCCAGTCTTATCAATTCATTAGACATATCTTTCAGACTCTTTGGAGCATAAACATGAACTTTTATACCAAGTTCTATCAGCCTGTTATAAACCTCCTTAGGAGTGACATCTTTTGAAATTATTACAAGGTCTGGTTTTAAAGCCAGTATTTTTTCATAGGATGGATTTATCATTCCTCCAGCTTTTGGTTTATTTTTAACTTCTTCAGGCCATTTACAGTAGTTACTGATAGCAATAAGCCTGTCAATTGCACCAAGATAATACAAAGTTTCTGTGACTGATGGTGCAAGAGAAATAATTCTTTGAGGTTCTGAAAAACTGAATGCTGGATAAATTAAAAAAACTATAAAAAATACCAGAGCTCTCATTTTATCCTCAAGGCTTTTCCAGCAATAATTAAATAAGCTCTATCGCATATATCCATTACCTTCTGATTTACAGTTCCAGAAATATCAATAAATTTTCTACCGAGCTCACTTTCAGGTATTATTCCCAGTCCTACCTCATTTGCTACGATAAATATGTGAATATTTTCTTTAATTTTTTTTAATAAATCAATGAATGAATCAATAAATTTCTGATAATCATAAACTTCAATCATAAGATTTGTAAGCCATGTTGTGAGACAATCAATTACTACTGAAGAATTTTCAGGAATTTTCATAATAGCCTCCACTAAGTTTAGAGGCTCTTCTATGGTAATCCAACCGCTGTCTCTTTCTTTTTTATGCCTTTCAATGCGTTCTTGCATCTCTTTGTCAACAGCCCTTGCTGTCGCAATATAGCAAAGATTTATACTTCCTGTACTTTCTGCCTCTTTCAGAGCAAATCTACTTTTTCCACTTTTAATCCCGCCAATTATAAAGGTAATCATATTAACTCCTTAAAAACTTTTTTAGTTCATTAAAAAATTTCTCATTTTCAGCTCTGTTTTTAACAGAAACTCTTATAAAATTTTCATTACCTCCATAAAAATCTGAACATTCCCTTACAAGGATTCCTCTTTCAAGCATGTACTGGAAAAGACCTTTCTCCGGAATTTCAATTAAATAAAAGTTTGCTACGGATGGAAAGTATTTAAGTTTAAGTTCATTCAATGAGTATTCAAAAAAATCCTTTTGTCTTTTAAAAAATTCATAACTCTGCTTTTTAAAATCTTCGTCCCTGATTATTTCCTCTGCTATCCATTGAGCCAAACTGTTTATGCTCCAGGGCTGTCTGTATTTTTTAATTTTTTCAATAACTTCAGAGGAAGCAACAGCATAACCAAATCTCAATCCTGCAAGTCCGTAAAATTTTGTAAGGGAGCGTAAAACAATAATATTAGATGAGATTGAATGTCTGAGAAGAGTTTTATCAGGAGCAAAATCTATAAAGGCTTCATCAATTAAAAAAATGGTTTTTTCATAAAGAGAGGCTAATTTGAGGATCTCTTCTTTTTCTATCAGCCATCCTGTTGGATTATTGGGATTGCATATAAAAACCATTTCATATTTTCTTTCCTGCATAGCTTTCCTTAACAATCCAAAAATTTTTTCTTTATCAAGGGTTAAAATTCTTTCTATGACCTTTATCTCATTTATCCTGCAGGCTCTTTCGTACTCTGTGAATGTTGGTTCTAAAATCAGAGCAGATTCAGGTTTTAATGATTTAACTGTAAGATAAATCAGCTCTGTTGAACCATTCCCACATACTATATTTTCAGAGGGAATACCATAAAGATTAGAAAGAGTTCTTTTGAAAGCTCTTACTTCAGTATCTGGATATTTATGTAATAGTGGAATTTTTTCAATAATTTTTCTCTGTATTCTTTCTGGCAGAGGTAGAGGATTAACAGATGAACTCATATCTATTATTTCAGGAAGAGCCTTTCCTGTAACTTCTGAAGCAGTATAAATATCGCCTCCATGTATCATAAAATACTCCTGAGTATAATTGATGCTGAAATGAATAGAAAACTGCTTAAAATAACAATTTTAATACTTAAATTAACAATTTCTGAGTCAACAGTATTTAAATCATCTCCAATAAAGGGCTTTTCAACAAGGATGCCACCATAGTAATTGGGACCTCCCATTTTTACTCCAACTGCTCCAGACATGGCTGCTTCAGGTACTGCACTGTTTGGACTGCTGTGTTTTCTTCTATCCCTTAGCATAATCTTGAACGAGTTTTTCCCTGCAGAAAAACCAAGCAGAATAAAGGAGCTTAAAACTATGAGAATCCCTGTTATTCTTGCAGGAACATAGTTAAAAATATCATCCATCTTAGCTGAAAACCATCCAAAATTTATGTATCTTTCGTTTTTATAACCAACCATTGAATCAAGTGTATTAACGGTTTTATAAAGAATGAGACAGGGAAATCCACCTAAAATGAAATAAAACAAAGGAGCAATGACACCATCAGAGAGATTTTCAGAAAGGCTTTCAATAACTGCTATTCTTATTTTTTCAGGGGTAAGATTTTCAGTATCTCTTCCAACAAGAGCTTTTAATGAAATCCTTGCCTGAACTAAATTTCCTTCATCTAAAAGTCTATCTACTTTTTTAGCCTCTTCAATCAGACCTCTTAAAGCAATAAAAAAACTACCAGCTACTGCCAGAACAATACCTGAAAAAAACCATGATAGCCTGTTCAGATTCTCTATAAAAAAATAAACGAAAAGAATAGAAAATAAAAAAACAACTGCTGTCACCGATAGAAAAAGCAAAAAGCCTCCAGATCTGCTGTTTAGTTTTTTATTTCTTAAGAATACTTCAGCTTTTTCAATGAGTTTGCCAATTGCTATAACAGGATGATATCTTCTTGGGTCTCCAGTAAAGAAATCAATTAAAAAGGCTGCTGCTATTATCCAGCTTTCAACATAAAACATCTTTATAGACCAGCTATTTCCCATATTTTATCCATATCAAGATATCTTTCAACGGTTTCTGAGAGTTTTTGTAAAAATGATTCCTTAAGATTTTCCCATGAAAAAGTATAATAAATGGGATTTAATCCCTTTTTAATTCTGTGTCTGTTTATTAACCATCTTCTTAAACTGTCACTCTCAAATACTCCATGAATATATGTTCCCCATACATTTTCAGAAATAATTCCATCAAACAAAAGCTGTCCTGTTGATTTTCTTTTTATTTTGAAAAGATTCATCTGTCCATGACTTAATCCCTTATGAATTTCATACCCTGTAACTTTTACCGAAGGCTGCGAGCAAAGATATCCTTCAACTTGGCTGGTTATTTTTTCAGGATAAAATACTGTTTTCATGGGAAGCAAACCTAATCCCTTAAATTCTTTAATTAAACTTTCAACCATATATGTGTCTTCCAATTTTTCACCAAGCATCTGAAATCCGCCGCATATTCCTACAATTTCCACTTTATTTTTTGCAATCTCTTTTATTGTCCTGTCAATTTTTAGTTCTCTGAGAAGTTTTAAATCCTCAAAGGTTTTCTTTGAGCCGGGAATGATTATTATATCAGCATTAAGCAGGTCTTCTTTCCTTAATGAATAAATTAACTCTACATCTGGTTCAAATCTAAATGGGTCAAAATCACTGAAATTTGAGATATATCTCAATCTGAGAATTACTATTTTTACTGCTGTATTTGATTTAAAAGATAAATAGTTTGAAAACCTCTTGGAAACTCCGTCTTCATCAGATAATCCTGTTTCATCAATGTATGGAAGCACACCAAGACAGGGTTTTTTTATTATTTCTTCAAGCTTTTTTATCCCAGGTGTAAGTATATTAATGTAACCTCTGAATTTGTTAATTATAAAGCCTTTTATGAGGTTTTCATATTCCTCAAGAAGCTTTACAGTTCCATAAAGTGAGGCAAAAACCCCACCCCTGTCAATATCTCCCACAATAATAACAGGTGCTTTAAGGTAATCTGCTACAGCCATATTTACAATGTCATTTTCAAGAATATTTATCTCAGCAGGACTTCCAGCACCTTCAATAATTAAAAGTTCGTATTCCTTACATAAATAATCCAGTGAAACTTTCACTGCATCCCAGAGCTTTTTCTTTTCAGAGTGAAAATCATTTGATTTCATTGTCCTGTAAAGCTTTCCATGAACAACTACCTGAATACCCTGCTCACCTGCCGGTTTAAGTAAAACAGGATTCATATGAAATAGAGGAATTACTCCAGCTGCGGATGCCTGAATTGCCTGAGCAAGTCCTATTTCTCCTCCATCTTCTGTAATAAAACTCTGTAGACTCATATTCTGAGCTTTAAAGGGCGAAACCTTTATACCTTTGTGCTTTGCAATTCTGCATAAAGCTGTAACAATAAGGCTTTTTCCACAATTTGAAGATGTTCCCTGAATCATTAAAAACTTAGCCATAGCTTCTCACAAATTAAAAAACAAAAAAGAAAAATCGACTCTGTTATTTCAACAGTAGTTCCAAGATGATCTCCTGTTATTCCACCGAATTTATTTTCAAAGAAATTTTTCAAAATAAAAAGAAGAATGAAGATGGAGAGTGCAATCAAAGGCAGAAAAATGAAACTTCTTAAAGCAAAGTAAATCAATAAAAAAGCAGGCAAAACAGTAGAGATAATAAACTGCCAAGTGCTAATTTCCCCCACAAACATAGCTCCAAGCCCTTTGTTTTTTGCAGGTTTTCCATAGTACATCAATGGAATTACAGACCATCTTGAAAATGTATACATAAAAATAAATATCATGAATTGATTGATATCAATGATTTCTTTAATAAAAACAAATTTGCAAAGAATATTCATCACTGAAGCCATAACTCCAGCAACACCGACTGTGCTATCCTTCATTATTTCAAGTCTTCTATTTATGTCTTTATCTTTCTGCCCTGTTTCTTTGTAAAAGAGAGCATCAAATGTGTCTGAAAGTCCATCAATGTGAAATATTCCTCTCAGTGAAAATAGAAATAAAAGTAAAATAAAAGAAATAACCAGAGATGAAAAAATCTGATTAAAGATAATTATCAGAAAAACAGAAAGTATCCCTTCTAAAAACCCTATAAAAGGAAAAAAAATAACTGAGCATACAATCTCTTTTTCATTAATTTTCTTTAATTTCAAAGGAAAAACTGTTAAAAATGAAAGAGCAAATAAAAATTTATTTATCACTTTTACTTACACCTGCCTCCTCAAAAGTTGCCATTTCTCTGTAAATTTTTAGTCCGGCTTCGATAACTGTTATGGCAATCGCTGCACCTGTTCCTTCTCCAAGCCTCAGATTTAAATCAAGCAGAGGTTTCAGTCCCATAAAATCAAGAGCCTTTTTATGACCTCTTTCAACAGAATTATGTGAAGCAAAAATATAATCTTTAACAACTGGATTTATGCAATAGGCAATCAGAGCTCCTGCAGTGGAGATAAATCCGTCAATAACAACTGGAAGTTTTAAAGAAGCACAGCCCAGAACAACACCTGCAATTGCACCAATTTCAGGACCTCCAATTTTTGATAGAACATCAACGGGATCTGAACAATCCGGTTTATTTATCTTAATTGCCCTTTTAATTACTTCAATCTTTCTTTTAAAGGTCTCTTCATCTATTCCTGTTCCTCTTCCTGTAACTTCCTCAACTGCAGAATGAGTAAGAACACTTACAACTGCAGAAGAAGGCGTTGTATTGCCAATTCCCATCTCTCCTGTAGCAAATAGATTATAACCTCTGCAATGGTATTGTTTTACCAATTCAATTCCTGTTTTTATACACTTTATTGCATCATCACGGCTGAGTGCAGAATCTTTTGCTATGTTTCCTGCTCCTCTGACAACTTTTTTTGATACCAATCCTTCAATTTCCCCAAAATCATAATCAACACCGATATCAACAACCACAACATCTGCTCCTGCATGTCTTGCTAAAACATTAATTCCTGCTCCACCTCTTAAAAAATTAAAAATCATCTGAGCTGTAACTTCCTTTGGATAGGCAGAAATACCTTCCTCCGTAACTCCATGATCAGAGGCAAAAACAAGCACAGCCTTTTTCTTTATCTCAGGCATTGGATTTTCATAAATAGCAACAAGCCTTGCTGCAATCTCCTCAAGTCTTCCAAGACTTCCTGAAGGTTTTGTGAGATTGTTAAGCCTTTTCCAGGCAATATCAATTAAATCTTTATTTACTGGTTTAATATCAAGATTTAACATTAACTACCTCCAGAAACAGTTTTTTGTCTTTTTTTATCAACTTTCCTTTAAAAAATTTGACAGAGAATTTAAAAATAGGTCCATCATAAACAAAGGTGTGATATTCTCCTCTTTCACCGCAGAGGTCAATATTTCCTGAGGTCTTCAAATCTCTGATTAAATCTGAGTCAACTTCTCTGCCAAGCCACTCACTTCCTAAGAAAGAAGCATTTGTTGAGCATACTATGGCTTTAAAACCATGGTTTATAAAATCTCTAAGAAGCTTCTCTTTTTCTTCATTCCAGAGAGGCAGGATTCCTTCTATTCCAGTCTCCATGCATACTCTTGTAACCCAATCCCTGTGCTCCTGTAGGTCAATATCACCAAATACTCCAGCAGAAACCCCTTCCTTTTTTAATTGCATAATCGTATTTTTAAACTCTTCTTCATAGCTTTCCCATGTAGTTTTCTTTTGAATTATTGGAATTCCAATTGCTTCTGCCTGTGCTTTAAGTACTTCAGAGCTTATTCCGTGCGAACGGGAATAAATTCCATCTTCTGAAAGCATATTAACAAGATAAACAACCTCAATACCATTTATCATTGCTCTATAACAGGCTAATGTACTGTCTTTACCTCCACTCCATGAAACAAAGGCTTTTAAAATATCCATTTAACTCCTCCAGTAATTGTTCTTCTCGGCATCGGATAATACTGAACATATTCATAGGCTCTATCAAATAGATTTTCTACAGATAATGTTAGCTCAATATTTTTTATCGGTCTGTATGAACCCTTAAGATTTACAACAGTAAAGTCAGCTTTATCCACAATTTTTCCATAATTTTTAGATGAGGGATTCCAATCCACAACTTTTTCATCTCCTTTATAGTTTGCGATTAATCTCAAATCCCAATTTTCCTTTCCTGCTTTTATACCAAATGAAGCAGTGCATTTTGGAGTATATTGAAGGGTTTTTCCATAACTTTTTATCTCAACTTCATCCCTGCTTGAGTATCTTGTGTAATAAGTAAAATTAATAAAGGGTTCAAGAGAAAATTTTATTCCTGTTAATAATCCAATGTCATAGGAGAGATTTCCCTCAAAACCCTGAATTGTTGCGCCCTCAACATTTTTAAATGTTCGGGCTTTAATTGTATTGTCATAATAGCTAAGAATCTTGTCTCTAAATTCTGAGTGAAAGAATGTAAGCTCGGTATTGAAGAAATCCTTTGTATAAGTAACTCCCACATCATAAGATTTACTTTTTTCTGGTTTTAAATCAGGATTTCCTAAATAATGGGTCCCCCATGAAGAGACATAATCAGTTGCAAGCTCATCAGGTGCAGGTGCTCTGAATGCAGTGCCAGCATTACTTTTTATTAATAAATTATCGGTGATTTTATATACAAGGCTTCCTCTAATTGTTATATGGTCAAGATTTTCTTTTCTTGGTTTTAAATTTCTAATACCCTCTGTGGCAAATATCTCATTTTCAAAATAGTCATATCGAACTCCTGCATTTAATAATAGCTTTTTATTGAAAATATTTAATCTTCCTTCAGCAAATAAACCGTAACTGTCATACTCTGAGTCTGGATTATAAGGAGCTCCCGTGCTTCTTGAGCTTTTAACTTCTATTCTGTCCCACTGCCCTCCAATAATAATTCTGTGTTCATCTATTGAAAATATCTTCTGAAGGTTTGCTCCCTCTGTGGTTGTCTTTTTTAAAGTAATCTCTGAATTTCCTGTTCCGAGCCCTTCATGATGTTCATTTCTATCCCTGTTAAAATAATATCCAGCCTTAAATGTCTCTGTTTTATAATCCAGATCAAATCTATTTCTTTCAATATTTTTGTAATCATCAGGGTCAGGTGAGTATCTTGCTCCGGGTGAGCCAATATCCCATCCTTTCCAGTGCTGAAATCCCAGAGATATATGTTGTTTATCAAAAAAGCTGTATCCAAAACGGGTTAATACAGATTCATCATTGTAGCCTGTATTTTCTATTTTTCCATAATTTTTTGTGGAATAATCATCCATTGCAGAGCGACTAACTGAAACATAAAAATCAAAATTTTCTTTTTTACCATTTAATTCAGCTTTTGTTTTCCAGTATCTCCACGAACCTGCTTCACCTCCAATTGAGCCATGTATTCCTTCTTCTTTCCCCTGCTTTGTTATTATGTTAATTACACCGCCCATTGCTGAAGAGCCATAGACAACTGAAGCCGGTCCTTTAACTATTTCAACTCTTTCAATATCATCAACAGGAATTGTGGCAAGATTCACTGTTCCTGCTCTATTTCCATTGATAAGAACAAGAACTCTGCTCTTTAAATCATCAAAAAGATCTGTCCTTAAACCTCTTAATCCAATACTGCTCGTTGATAACACCGGATATTTGTGAACATGACCGATTGCTGCTTCTGTAATTAAGTCACCAGCATTCTTTGCAGTAGAATTTTTAATGTCCTCCTGAGTTATAACCTGAACTGAATAAGGAACTTCTTTTTTTGGTTCTTCGACTCTTGTTGCTGTTACAACGATTTCTTCAAGCTGGGTTTCCTGTGCTAAAATCTGGTTGGAAATAAAGAAAAGACAGAGAATCAAGACAAATAAAAGCATGGCATTTCCCTCCCGCGAGGAATTGGAAGCTCAAAGAGCTTCCAGCTGGACAGGTCTTCCGGCTTTGGGCTCATTTACCTACTTACCCGCCTTCCCGAACCCTTTTAACTGCATTGTTCAAGTTGTTCAAGTGTTCAAAGGGTTCAGTGGCATTATTGGGCTTTCGTTCCCTTCACGGCTGCGGGGCAGCGGGGGCTTCTCACCCCTCTTCCCTTAATCCAGCCAATAAATGATATAAAACAGTGAATATTTGAGTCAAGATATATTGTAAAAAGCCTGAAAATTTTTACATAATAAATAACATTTAATATTTAGGTTGGAGGATGAAATATGCTCATTGTTCAAAAATATGGGGGTACATCTGTTGCAAACATTGAAAGAATAAAGGCTGTTGCAGAAAGGGTTGCTAAAACAGTAAAAGAAGGGCATAAACTGGTTGTTGTTGTATCCGCAATGGCAGGTGAAACAGATAAATTAATCAGTCTTGCCCATCAAGTCTGCCCCGAGCCTCCAGAAAGGGAGATGGATCTGCTTCTTTCATCCGGAGAAAGAGTTACTGCTGCGTTGACTACAATGGCTTTACATGGACTTGGGCATAAAGCAATTGCTTTCACAGGAAGACAGATGGGAATAATCACAGATGCGGTGCATACAAAGGCAAGAATTGAGAAAATTGTTGCAACAAGGGCACTGGAAGCAATTGAAGACGGCTATATTATTGTTGTAGCAGGATTTCAGGGGATTACAGAAACTGAGGATGTAACTACTCTTGGAAGAGGAGGCTCAGACCTTACAGCAGTTGCAATAGCAGCAGCCCTTAATGCAGATTTATGCGAGATTTATACAGATGTTGAAGGAGTTTACACTGCAGACCCAAATATTGTTCCACAAGCCCGAAAGCTTGAAAAGATATCCTATGAAGAGATGCTTGAACTTGCCTCTTTGGGAGCAAAAGTGTTACAGACCCGTTCAGTTGAGTTTGCAATGAAATATAATGTTCCCGTTGTAGTCAGGTCAAGCTTTAATTATAATCCTGGAACTTTGGTTATAAAGGAGGATAAAGATATGGAAAAAGTTGTTGTCTCAGGTATTGCTTATGACAAAAATCAAGCAAAGATAACAATTCTTAAAGTGGCTGACAGACCCGGCATAGCAGCAAAACTTTTCAGAACCATAGCAGATGCAAACATAGTTGTAGATATGATTGTTCAGAATATAAGCAGCGATGGTAAAGCAACTGATATTTCATTCACTGTTCCGAAAACTGATGCAAAAAAAGCTCTCGAAATCACAGAAAAAATTTCAAAAGAGCTCGGCGCAGAGGGTGTTCTTTTAAATGAAGGAATTGCCAAAGTATCAATAGTAGGAGTTGGTATGAGAACTCATTCTGGAGTCGCGGCACAGATGTTTGAAGCTCTTGCTAAACACGGAATAAACATTATGGCAATAAGTACATCAGAGATCAAAATATCGTGCCTTATTGATGCAAAATATACCGAGCTTGCTGTAAGAGTTCTTCATGATACTTTTCAGCTTGATAAAAAATAATGAAAATTTATCTGCCAAAAGGTTTTCTTTATTCTGTAGCAAAGGCAGGGATCAAATACCCTGATAGATACGATATTGCCCTGATATATTCCAGAAAGCCCGCACATGCTGCGGGAGTTTTTACAAAAAATCGGATAAAAGCTGCACCTGTTAAAATCTGCATAAAGCGTATAAAAGAAGGAATTGCACAGGCATTAATTTTAAACAGTGGTAACGCAAATGCATGCACTGGAGAAAAAGGCATTGAGGATGCTTTAAAAGTTACAGAAAAGGTTGCAGAAAAACTTAAAATCAATAAAAAATATGTTCTGCCACTTTCAACTGGAGTTATTGGAATGCCAATGCCAATGGAAAAAATCCTTCCAGCAATAGATGAAGTTGTGCAGAATCTTGGAAAAGCAAAACCTGTGCAGATAGCTCAGGCTATAATGACAACAGATAAATTTCCAAAAATAACATCAAGACAGATTGAGATGAGCAAAAAAACTGTAAATATACTTGGAATATGTAAGGGCGCAGGGATGATCTCTCCTAATATGGCAACAATGCTTTGTATAATTCTTACTGATGCAAGCATTGATTCAACCCTCATGAAAAATGCTTTAAATTATGCAGTTTCTGAAAGTTTTAATTCAATCACTGTTGACGGGGATATGTCCACAAATGATACTGTGATTATGCTTGCAAATGGAGAATCAGGTAGTGAAAAGATTGGTAACAAATACTGGAAACAATTCAGACAAACAATTCATGATATCTGTCTTGAACTTGCCCAGATGATAATTAAAGATGCAGAAGGTGCTACAAAGTTCATAACTGTTAATGTCAATGGAGCTAAAAAAATTTCTGATGCAAAAAAAGTGGCCAAAGCTGTGGCAAATTCTCTTCTTGTTAAAACCGCCTTTTATGGAGAGAATCCAAACTGGGGAAGAATTATAGCAGCAGCTGGCTATTCAGGAGCTTACATAAAGGAGGAAAAAATTGAAATATTTATAAATGGTATATGCCTTTTTAGAATGGGGCTACCAACAATGAGAGAAGATGAGTTAAAGGATTCTCTCAGCCGCAAAAATATAGAAGTTTTAATAGATCTCAATCTTGGCAGAAAGCAATCAAAAGTTTTTACATCAGATATTTCAGAGGAATATGTAAAAATAAACTCTGCCTATCGTACTTAAGTTGAGTGAGTTTTTTCCTTTTCGGTAATATATAATTATGGAAGAAAAAATCTTTATTGAAGAACATGAAGAGGTTTCAATTGATAAACCGGATCTTTACAGAGTATATCTCCTGAATGATGACTATACAACAATGGATTTTGTTGTTCATATATTAATAACAATTTTTGATAAATCAAAGATTGAAGCCACTTCAATAATGCTTCATGTTCACAGGCATGGAAAGGGTCTTGCTGGAATTTATCCAAAAGAGATTGCTGAAACCAAGATAGCTCAGGTTGAAAGTCTTGCAAGAGCTAATGGTTTTCCTTTAAAATGCACAATGGAGAGAGATGATCAATAAAGATTTACAGATTATCATAACAGCTACTGTAGAGGATGCAATTGAAAGGGGACATCAATACCTTACAGTTGAACACTTATTGTATGCAATACTTCATGATGATTATGGTATAGAAATAATCAAAAACTGTGGGGCAGAACCTGAACAAATAAAAAGAAATCTTGAAAGATTTCTTGAAGAACAGATTCCAAAAAAAAGAGGTAAAGGACAGGCTCATCCAACACTCGGTTTTCAGAGAGTGATGGAAAGAACTCTCAATCATGTAAAAAGTGCTGAAAAAAAAGAAGCAGATGCAGGAGATTTTCTTGCAGCAATCTTTCTTGAAGAAGACACATATGCTGTTAATCTTCTCAAATCCTACGGAATATCAAGAATTGATATTTTGAACTATGTCTCCCATGGAATTCCTAAGACAGGATTTGAGGAAACAGTTATAAAAGAAGAAAAAAAAGGTGACCCTCTAAAAAGTTTTACTGTTGAGCTTACAGAGAAAGCACGCAAAGGAGAAATTGATCCAATTATTGGAAGACAGAATGAACTTGAAAGAGTTATTCAGGTTTTAAGCAGAAGAAGAAAAAATAATGTAATACTTGTTGGTGAACCGGGGGTTGGTAAAACTGCCATTGTTGAAGGACTTGCATTAAAGATAGCCCGACAACAAGTCCCATCTCATCTTAAAGATTTTAAAATTTACGCTCTTGACATGGGTTCACTTCTTGCTGGAACAAAATACAGGGGAGATTTTGAAGCAAGAATGAAGGGATTGATAAACTCATTATATAAAATCAAAAACTGTATTCTTTTTATTGATGAAATTCACACAATTGTTGGTGCTGGATCAGCAAGTGGAAGCACAGTTGATGCATCAAATTTACTTAAACCTGTTCTGATTGAAGGGAAAATAAGATGCATAGGTGCTACAACATATGAAGAATACAGAAACTATTTTGAAAGAGACAGAGCACTTTCTCGCAGATTTCAGAAAATAGATATTATGGAACCTTCAGAAGAAGAAACATACGAGATTTTAAAAGGACTTAAGGGTTATTACGAGGAATATCATTCAGTTAAATACACAGACAGTGCACTGAAGGCTGCCTCACATCTTTCAGCAAGATATATAAATGAGAGATTTCTACCAGACAAAGCAATAGATGTTATTGATGAGGCAGGTGCGATGGTAAGGCTTTATCACAGTGATAATACTCTGGTTGATGAAAAAATTATAGAGCAGACAGTTGCAAAAATGGCAAGAATTCCGTCTCAGGAAGTTTCATCCTCGGAGATTGACAGACTTAAAAATCTTGAAAGAGAGCTAAAATCTGTTATTTTTGGACAGGATGAGGCTATTGAAACAGTAGTAAGAGTTATAAAGCTTGCAAAAGCAGGTTTAAAAGAGCCCTTAAGACCAATTGGTTGCTTTCTCTTTACAGGTCCAACAGGAGTTGGCAAAACAGAGCTTGCAAGACAGCTGGCACAAAAACTTGGTATAAGTTTCTTACGATTTGATATGAGTGAATACATGGAAAAACACTCTGTTGCAAAGCTAATAGGAGCACCTCCTGGTTATATCGGATTTGAGCAGGGAGGACTCCTTACAGAGCAGATCAGAAAAAATCCTCATTGTGTTCTTTTACTTGATGAGATTGAAAAGGCTCATGAAGAAATATTTAATATTATGCTTCAGGTTATGGATTATGGAACTCTAACTGATAACACAGGCAGAAAGGCTGATTTGAGAAATGTAATACTTATTATGACATCAAATATTGGCGCAAGGGAAATGGAAAAACCAGCTGTAGGATTTGGAGACAGAACCTCAGAGCAAATAAAGAAAACCAAGGAAGTTGTTGAAAAATGGTTCAGCCCTGAGTTTCGCAACAGACTGGATGCTACTGTTACATTCAATCATCTACCAGAAGAAATAGTCCTGAGAATAGTTGATAAATTTATAAAAGAGCTTAATGAACAGCTTGCTTCAAAGAATATATCAGTTAAAATTACAGAAAAGGCAAGCCAATGGCTTGGCAGAAAAGGGTTTGATCCGAAGTTTGGTGCAAGACCTCTACAGAGAATCATTCAGAAAGAAATTAAAGCTCCACTTGTTGAAGAAATACTCTTTGGCAAACTCACTCAGGGTGGCGTGGTCACGGTGGATGTCTCCCGAGATAGCCTCAATTTTATTTTTTCTGATTTATGCTCTGATGCTTTGCATTTGAAATAGATGACAGTATTTTTACTTCATGAAGAATTAGAGTTTCCTCATCCCGAGCTTTCTGAGCCTGATGGTTTGCTTGCAGTTGGAGGGGATTTGTCAATTGAAAGACTCCTTATTGCCTATAAATCTGGAATATTCCCATGGTATCAGTCAGGTCCGATACTTTGGTGGTCGCCTCCTCTAAGACCTGTAATATTCCCTATTTTTTTCAGAATGTCAAAAAGTCTTTATCAGACATTGAAAAAAAATTTGTACAGAGTTACATTTGATAAAAAATTTTATGATATAATTAAAAGTTGTGCAAATACTCCAAGAAAAAATTCAGCTGAGACCTGGGTTACACCTGAAATAATTAATGCTTACTGCAATCTCTTTGAATCTAAAATAGCTCATTCTGTAGAAGTCTGGTTTGACGGGAAACTGGTGGGAGGACTTTATGGAGTTTCAATTGGAAAAGCATTTTTTGGAGAATCAATGTTTACATTGATGAAAGATGCTTCAAAGGTAGCTCTTGCCTGTCTTGTGGAGCATTTAATCAAGAACAATTTTTATTTTATTGACTGTCAGGTTACAAATTCTCATCTTATAAGTATCGGAGCATTCGAAATCCCAAGACAGGTTTTTCTTACACTACTCAGAGAAGCTATTAAAAAAGAAGAAGAACCTCCAGTAAAATGGATTAGAGATACAGAACTTACATCTACCACAGCCGTTTTTCTTAAAGAAAAACTCATTCCGAGGAGAAAATGAAGATTGTGCTTTTTGATATAGATGGCACTCTGATAAGTACAGGTGGAGCTGGAACAAAATCGCTTAACATAGCATTTGAAGAAGTTTTAGGAATCAGGGAAACATTTAAAAATTTTGAGATGGCTGGTAAAACAGATGTTCAGATAATAAAGGAAGGACTTCTCATACATGGAATAAACCCCACATTTACATTGATTCAGGAACTTATAAAGCATTATTTAAAAAATCTTGAAAAACAGATGAATAACAATGCCAAACATTTAAAACCTGGAGTTCTTTCTTTTCTTAATATAATACAGATGCTTAAATATCCAACAGGGCTTCTTACAGGAAATCTTGAAAACGGGGCAAGAATTAAACTTGAACCTTTTGGTTTAAACTCTTATTTCCCTTTTGGTGCATTTGGAAGCGATCATGAAGACAGAAGATATCTATTACCTGTTGCTCTAACAAGATTTTCAAGAATATCAAAATACAGAGTCCCTTTTCAGCAATGTATTGTTGTGGGAGACACACCAAGAGATATAGCCTGTGCAAAACCTTACGGTGCCAAAGTTATCGCCGTTGCCACAGGTCCTTATAGTTTTGAAGAATTAAGTAAGACAGGTGCTGATCTCGTTGTTCAAGACTTATCTGAAACTGACAAAATCTTAAATTTTCTTATTTGAATGGGTAGATTTCCTATAACTGAAAGAAAAGAAAAAGAACTTGTAGCTGAGATGAACAATCTCGGCATAAAGGAGTCAGAGATTGAAGAAAAGTTTATTCGTTGCTCAGGACATGGTGGACAGAAAATCAATAAGGCTTCAACAGGAGTTTATCTCAAACATATTCCAACAGGTATTGAGATAAAATGCACAAAGGAAAGATCCCTTGGGTTGAATAGATTTTTTGCCCGCAGAATACTTGTTGAAAAGTTTAAAGAATTAAAAGGAATCCCTACAGAAAAACAAAAAAAGATTGAAAAAATAAGGAAAAAGAAACAGAGAAAATATAAAAAGAGAGAGGGGTAATCCCCTCTCTTTTATCTTGGTATGAGTTTTGTGGCTATCTGAATCCTTGCTGTTGCTCTTTCAAGTGCAGCCTGAGCACGGGCAAAATCAATTTCTTCTCCAGCAGCTGCTCTGCGAAGTCTTTCCTCAGCACGTGCTAAAGCTGCTTTTGCTCTTTCTAAATCTATCTCCTCTGCTTTTTCTGCACTGCCCACAAGTAAAAGCACCCTATCATTTAGAACCTCAGCATATCCACGATTGATAAAAGCATAACGAGTTTCATTTCCTTTTTTGTAAGTAAGAATTCCTGTTTTTATAGCAGTCATAAACGGGAAATGCCCTGACAGTACTCCAAAATCACCCTCAGCTCCTGTAGCATAAACCTCGTCAACTTCCTCATTTATCACTTCTCCATAAGGAGTTATAACTTCCAGCTTAACCACTTTATCCTCCTTTAATTATACCTGTCTTGTATATCCAAGCTTCTTTGCCTCTTCCTCCACTTCTTCAATTGGACCAACCATATAGAATGCCTGCTCAGGCAGGTCATCATATTTTCCATCAAGAATTGCTTTAAAGCCCTTTATTGTATCTTCAAGTGTTACATATCTTCCAGTTTTTCCTGTAAATACCTCTGTAACATGGAATGGCTGGCTCAGGAATCTCTGAAGCTTTCTTGCTCTTGCAACAATCAGTTTATCATCCTCGGAAAGCTCTTCAATTCCAAGAATTGCAATAATGTCCTGCAGTTCTTTATATCTCTGAAGTACAGCCTGAACACCTCTTGCAACTTGATAGTGCTCATCTCCAATAACTCTTGGATCAAGAATCTTTGATGTTGAATCAAGTGGATCAACTGCAGGATAAAGACCCAGCTCTGCGATCTGACGTGAAAGAACAACAGTTCCATCAAGATGAGTAAAAACTGCTGCAACTGCAGGGTCTGTCAGGTCGTCAGCAGGAACATATATTGCCTCCATTGCAGTAATAGAGCCTTTTGCTGTTGTTGTAATTCTTTCCTGAAGAGCACCCATCTCTGTTGAAAGTGTTGGCTGATAACCAACTGCAGATGGCATTCTTCCAAGAAGTGCTGAAACCTCAGAACCTGCAAGTGTGTATCTGAAAATATTATCTATGAATATAAGAACATCCTGTCCCTGATCTCTAAAGTATTCTGCAACTGTTAATGCAGTAAGACCTACTCTGGCTCTAACACCTGGAGGCTCATTCATCTGCCCATAAACAAGAGCAACCTGAGGTAAAACTCCTGAATGCTTCATTTCAAGATATAAGTCATTTCCCTCACGGGTTCTTTCTCCAACACCTGCAAAAACTGAAACACCTCCATGCTTCATTGCAATGTTATGAATCATCTCCATAATGATGACTGTTTTGCCAACTCCTGCTCCACCAAACATGCCCATTTTCCCACCTCTGACAAATGGAACAAGAAGATCAAAAACTTTAACACCTGTTTCAAACTGCTGGGTTGTTGGAGACTGCGCTGTAAACTCAGGAGCTGGAATGTGAATTGGATATTTCTCCTCAGCCTGTATAGGCCCCATTTCATCCACAGGTTCTCCAATAACATTAATGATTCTTCCAAGAGTAGGTTTCCCAACAGGAACCATAATTGGTGCTCCTGTATCTACAACTTTTGTTCCCCTTACAAGTCCATCTGTTGAGCCCATTGCAATTGTTCTTACTCTATTTTCACCAAGGTGCATGGCAACTTCAAGGGTAAGATGAATCTCGGGAATTCCTCTTGCAGGATCTCCTGGTTCATCTATTCTCAGAGCATTCAGAACCTCTGGAAGTTTTTCCTCAAACTCGCAGTCAACAACTGTTCCAATAACCTGTACTATCTTACCTATGTTCATAATTTTTAAACCTCCTTTTATTCTTTATTTAATCTTAAGTATGTTTCAAAGCCTCTGCACCACCAACTATATCCATAAGCTCTTTTGTGATTGATGCCTGTCTTACCTTGTTAGCAAGTAGTGTTGTTTTCTTTATTAATTCTTCACAGTTCTTTGTAGCATTATCCATTGCTGTCATTCTTGCTGCTTCTTCTGCTGCCTGTGCTTCAAGAAGTGCCCTGTATATCTGAATCTCAATATAGATTGGAAGAAGTAGTGCAAACAACTCTGGAGCTCTCGGTTCATATGTAAATGGATAGAATGGCTGTTCTAAGGGTTCAGCCTCTATCCTTCCTATCGGAAGTATTCTATTAATCACAACCCTCTGAGCTATCAGAGATTTAAACTCATTATATATCGCCAGCACTTCATCAATGGCTTCACTTACATAGGCATTAATCATTTCCTGAGTAATCATCTGAGCATGACTGTACTGAAGCTTACCAGAAATACCTGTCCATACATTCTTAAGCGGGATATCTCTTCTTCTGAAGTAGTCCCTTGCCTTTCTACCAACAACTGATAAAGTTACATTGTATCCCTCTTTCTTTAAACGATCTATCTCTTTTGATGCAATTCTTAAAATGTTTGCATTATAGGCTCCACAGAGACCTCTATCAGAGGTAATTACAAGTACCTCAACATTTTTTATAGGTCTTCTCAAAATCAGAGGTGGCAAGTCACTTCTTGTCTCAACCGCTGCTGCAAGATCTGCCAGAACCTGCTGCATCTTCGTTGCATAGGGTCTGTATTTAAGCATTCTGTCCTGTATTCTGCCAAGTTTTGCTGCTGCAACCATCTTCATGGCAGATGTAATCTTTTTTGTTCCCTGTATTGCTTTAATCTTTCTTCTTATATCTCTTAATGTTGGCATTTAACTGCTCCTCGGATTCAGATTTATTTTAAGGCTGAAATGTCTTTTTAAACTCCAGTATAGCATCAGTAATTTTCTGTCTCAATGCATCATCAAGCTCTTTCTTTTCACGAATTTCTTTTCTCAGGTCTTCCTTCTGGCTTCTAACAAAGCTCAGGAATCCCTGCTCAAAGGCTCTGATTGATGAAACAGGCAGATCATCAAGATGACCCTGTGTTCCTGCAAAAATGAGCATAATCTGATCCTCAACAGGCATTGGGACATATTGATCCTGTTTCAAAAGCTCAACCATTCTCTGACCTCTTTCAAGACGTGCTCTGGTAGCTCTGTCAAGGTCAGAAGCAAACTGAGCAAATGCAGCAAGCTCTCTGTACTGGGCAAGGTCAAGTCTTAACATTCCAGCAACCTGCTTCATGGCTTTGAGCTGGGCTGCGCCACCAACACGGCTAACTGAAAGTCCTACATTAATAGCAGGACGGACACCCGCATAGAAAAGCTCTGGTTCAAGATATATCTGTCCATCTGTAATTGAAATAACATTTGTTGGAATATATCCAGAGACATCACCTGCCTGTGTTTCAATAACAGGAATGGCTGTTAAAGAGCCACCGCCTTCTGCATCTGAAAGCTTTGATGCTCTTTCAAGCAGTCTTGAATGAAGGTAAAAGACATCACCAGGATAAGCTTCTCTTCCAGGTGGCCTTCTCAGAATCAATGAAATCTGTCTGTATGCATAAGCCTGTTTTGTAAGGTCATCATAACAGACCAATGCATGCATGCCTTTGTCTCTGAAATACTCACCCATTGCACAGCCAACATATGGAGCTATATACTGCATTGATGCTGGCTCAGAAGCTGTTGCTGCGACAACAATTGTGTGATCCATTGCTCCGTACTTTTTCAAGGTTTCTACAACCTGAACAACGCTCTGACGTCTCTGTCCACATGCAACATATATACATATACAGTTCTGTCCCTTCTGATTAATAATGGTATCAATCAGAATAGCTGTCTTTCCTGTCTGACGGTCACCAATAACAAGCTCTCTCTGACCCCTTCCTATTGGAATCATTGAATCTATTGCCTTAATTCCTGTCTGAAGAGGCTCTTTAACTGGCTGGCGCTTAATAATTCCAGGAGCAATAACATCAACCTTTCTGAAATTCTTAGCATTAATCGGTCCTTTACCATCAATTGGCATTCCAACTGCATTGACAACCCTGCCTATCAATTCCTCTCCAACGGGTGTTTCCATAACCCTGCCGGTTCTTTTTACTATGTCTCCTTCCTTTATAAGTTTGTCTTCACCGAAAAGAACCGCACCAACATTGTCTTCTTCAAGGTTAAAAGCCATTCCATAAACACCATTTGGCAACTCAAGCATCTCTGATGCCATGCAGTTATCCAGTCCATAAATTCTTGCCACTCCGTCACCGACATAAGTAACAATACCAACTTCACTTACATCAGCTTTTTTCTCAAAATCTGCGATCTGCTTTTTAAGATACTCGCTTATTTCTTCCATCTTAAGTTCCATAGTTTCTCACCCCTTTATAAGCTTATCTCTTAAAAGACCCAACTGGCCTTTTATGCTCAAATCATACATTATGCTTCCTACCTTAATCCTTAGTCCTCCTATTAATGAAGGATCAGTCTCATACTGAAGTTCAACATCTCTTTCTGTGATGGCTTTGAGGGATTCTATAAGCTTTTGCTTAAAGCTTTCAGGAAGTTCAACTGCTGATGTAACAACTCCTTTTACCTTCTTTTTCATCTCCATATAGATTGCTGTTATATATCTTATAATTTCGCTCAACCCAGTAAGAACTCCTTCCTGACCGAGAAAAGTCAGAAATTTCCTCACCTCTTCTGAAAACCCTGATTTTTCACATAGATATCCAATTACTCCTGCTCTTTCTTCATCAGTGAATGACGGTGAGGCGAGCATGTTTCTGAAAAGTTTTTCCTTTTTCATCATTTGAGCTATTATTTCTAATTTTGCCACAATTTCTGGTACCTGTTCAAGGTTTACCAAACTTAAAAACTGTTTTGCATATTTTTTTGCTTTTGCACCTCTGACTGTTTTCAATTTTTCCGCCCCTCTATTATTTTTATTGATTCCTGAAGAAGCTTTTCCTGCTCTTCAGGTGTGATTTTCTGTTTTAGTTTCTGCTCACTGAGCTGAATTGCAAGTTCTGCTGCCTCAAGCCTTAGAGCATCTTTTGCCATCTTGACCTCAAACTCAATATTTGTTTTAGCCTGCTCCATTATTTTTTCTTTCAATTTCTCACTTTCCTGAATAATCTGTTCCTTTTCCTGCTGTCCAATTTTTCTGGCAGTATCTAAAATATCCTGAACTTCTTGGTCTTTTAATTTGAGCTTTTCTTCAACCTCTTTGAGTGCTTTCTGAGCAAGTTCTTTTGCCTCCTGAGATTCTTTTATACTTTTCTCAATTAATTCTCTTCTCTGTGCAAAGAATTTTTTAAGGGGTTTACCTAAGAATTTAACAAGGAGAAAAACAAGTATGGCAAAATTGATGAATTGAAAAGCCCAGCTTTTTAAACTTCCTCCACCATGCTCTGCCTCCGCAGCAGAAGCTACTGAGGATAATAATATTATCAGTAATGTTAAACCTGCAATTTTTTTCATTTTGCCTCCATTTAAACTTTTACCAGTTTATTTACAATTTCTTCAGAAAGCCTGTCAACTTCCTGTCTAAGCAGGTTTCTGACTCTTTCTGTTTCAGCTTTTATCTCTGCTCTTGCCTTCTCAATCATCTGAACTGCTTCTTTTTCTGCATTTGAGACAACCTCTCTCTGATAGGCAAGTCCCTCCTCTCTTAAGGCAGTAATTATACTCTTTGCCTGAGCCCTTGCTGCTGCGAGGTCTGCATTCATCTGAGCGATTGCCTTTTCTTTTTTCTCGTTCATAAGTTGAGTTTCATCAAGAGCACCTTTAATTGTCTGCTCTCTCTGTCTGAAAAGTTCAACCATTGGTTTAAAAAGGATCGCATTAAGAATGAACATTAGAATAAAAAACTGAACCATTAACACAAAAAACCAGTTATTAAACTCTAACATGTTCCACCTTCTTTCCTTAGAATTTTAAAAATACTGCAAAACAAGATACCACACATCGCTTATTTTGTCAAGAACTTTTTAATTTTAAATTTTTATGGTTTAGTTAAAATTTATTTATAAATCTCTGTGAATAACAACTGGATTAACAGAAAAATTAAAGAGATATTTTGCTATCTCTTCTGCTAAAACAACTGATCTGTGTTTCCCTCCTGTGCATCCAATTGCTATAGTTAAATAAGGTCTGCCCTCCTTTTTATATGCTGATACTGCAAATTTTAGAAATTCCTTCAGATTTTTCAAAAACTCTATTGTTTCATGCTGTTTTAGTACGAAATCTTTTACTGCTTCATCCTTTCCGTTAAGTTCTGTTAGTGAAGGAACAAAGTAAGGATTTGGCAAAAACCTTGTATCAAAAACAAGATCAGCATTTGTAGGAACACCTTTCTTGTAACCAAAGGAAATTATAGTTATTGATGGAGATATCAATTCTCCACCATACATTGAACGAATTAAAAACTTCAACTCATGGGGGCTGAAACTTGATGTATCAATTATTCTGTCTGAAAGGTTTCTGATTGGATAAAGTAAAATTCTTTCTTCCTTTATTGCTTTCAGTAAATCACTGTGAAGAGCAGAAAGAGGGTGGGGTCTTCTTGTTTCTTTATATCTTCTAAGAATTGTTTCGTCATCAGCTTCAAGAAATAAAACCTCACTTTTATAAGCATCTTTTATTTTTTTTATGACATCAACTGCCTTTTTAAAAAATCTATGAACTCTGATATCAATTCCAATTGCAATATTTTTGAGTCCATTATATCCATTTAACATCCCCAGAAAATCTAAAACAACCTGAGGAGGAAGGTTATCAATACAGAAAAAGCCTATATCTTCAAGGGTTCTTAGAGTAACTGTTTTACCCCCTCCTGAAACTCCAGTTACTATTACTATAAATTTTTCTGAATTAAAATCACTCATATTTATCTGGCTGGCTCAATTAAACCAAAGTTGCCATCTTTTCTTCTGTAAACAACATTAACATCTCCTGTGAATGAATTGATGAACATAAAAAAGTCTTTATCCAGAAGCTCCATCTGATCAACTGCTTCCTCTGGAGACATGGGTCTAAGGTCAAATTTTTTATATTTAACAATTCTTTTTAATCCTTCCTTTTCACCAGAAGGTTCAGATGGATATTTGGAAGCTTCTTTTTTATTTTTACTCTGAACCTTTTCTTTATATTTCAGAAGTTGTTTTTCAAGCTTTTCCACAACCTGATCAACCGCAGAATAAAGATCTTCTGTCTTTCCCTCAGCTTGAATTAAATGTCCATTAACCTTCAGAAGAACATCTATTTTATGTGTAAATTTCTCAGTACTTATCGTAACAACAGCTTCTGATAAATCATTTAAAAATTTCCCAAATTTACCAACCCTCTTTTCAATATACTGCCTTAATGTTTCGGTAACATCAATATTCTTTCCCCTGATAGTTATCTTCATTGCTTCCTCCTTAAAAATTTTTTGATTTTCTCAAAGACTTAGGTGGAATTTTAAGTTCTTCTCTATATTTTGCAACAGTTCTTCTTGCAATATCTATTCCCTGTTTTTTAAGCAACTCTGAAATCTCTCTATCTGAAAGAGGCTTAGCAGGGTCTTCATTATTTATAACCTTCTGAATTAAATTCTTTACTGAAGTTGTAGAAATCTCTCCATGATCTGATGACAGTGCTTTGGTGAAGAAAAATTTAAAGCTGAATACTCCATGATCACAGGAAAGATATTTGTTTGAGGTTACTCTGCTTATTGTACTTTCATGTAGTCCCAGTTCTTCTGAAATAGCCTTCAAATTAAGAGGTTTTAAAAAGCTGGGTCCTTTGTCAAAAAAATCTTTCTGAAACTTAATCAGACACTCAGTTACTCTGTAAAGTGTCCTGTTTCTTTGTTCAATACCTTTCAAAAGATCCACAGCATTTTTAAACTTTTCTTTTAAATATTTTCTTTCCTCAGCAGGCAACTGTTTTTCCATAAGGAGCTGTCTGTAAAGCTTACTCAATCTGATTTTTGGAATACCTTCATCATTCAAAATAATCTGATATTCACCCTCAATTTTTTTTATATAAACATCTGGAACAGGGATATATACAGTAGCATTGGAAAAGTTTCTGCCAGGTCTCGGCTCAAGTTTTTCTATCATCTTTACAGCTTTAATAACATCTTCAACAGAGATATTAAATTTTCTGGAAATTTTTTCATATCTTTTTTTCTGTATATCCTCAAGATGTTGCTCCACTATATATTGAACCACTGTTTCACCGAGTCCAAGATTTTTTAACTGTAAAATTAAACATTCTTTGATATCTCTTGCACAAACTCCTGGAGGATCAAATCCCTGAACAAGTTTAATTGCGCTTTTTACAGTTTCAGAATCTGTATTGGAAAGAGCCGTTATCTCTTCATCTGTTGCTTTAAGGTATCCGTCTTCATCAATGTTTCCTATAACTATTTCTGCAACAGTTCTTATTTTATCAGGAGCATTACTTAGTCTTAACTGCCATAAAAGGTACTCCCACAAATCTACGGTTTCCGAGTAAAAAAGTTCAAATGATGGTTTTTCCTCAATACCAGGATTAAAGTAACCAAGATCTCTTCCATCATTTGCCCTTTCAGCAAAATATTCATCAATCATTATCTTTTCTATCCTGTTCACAAAAACAGAGTCTTCCTGCTTATCTGAAATGATTTCATTTTCTGTGTCTTCAATCTCCTCATCTAACTCAAGTAAAGGGTTTTCCATTAACTGAAGCTCAATATACTGACTGAGCTCAAGCTGAGGAAGCTGAAGAAGCTTCAGCTGCAGTTGTAACTGTGGCGTGAGAGCAAGCTTCTGGGTTAATCTAAGGTCAGTTCTTTGCTCAAGTGTCATTGGAGTTTAAACTCCTCTCCAAGAAAAACCTCTCTTACTGCCGGATTATTGACAAGCTCCTCCGGAACTCCTTCAGCAAGAAGTTTTCCTCCATGGATTATAAAAGCTCTATCAGTTATTGAAAGTGTTTCTCTCACATTATGGTCAGTTATTATCACTCCGATGCCCTTTTCCTTAAGATGCCTTATCATCTTCTTTAAATCAACTACAGCCAGAGGGTCTATGCCAGCAAATGGCTCATCAAAAAGCATAAAAACCGGTTTCAGAGCAACTGCCCTTGCAATTTCAGCCCTTCTACGCTCACCGCCTGAAAGTTTATATCCTTCCCTGTCAGCAAACTCAGTAAGAGAAAACTCATTAAGAAGCTGTGTAACTTCTTCATTTATTCTCTCAATAGCCTTTGTGTCTTTGTTGTATTTTAGTTCCAGAACAGCTCTTAAATTATCCCTTACAGTTAATTTCCTGAATATTGAAGGCTCTTGAGGAAGATATCCTATGCCAAGCCTTGCTCTTTCATAAACAGGCATTGAGGAAATATTTATACTGTCAAGAAAAATATTTCCACTGTCAGGCTTTACAATTCCTATTATCATGTAAAATGTGGTTGTTTTTCCAGCACCATTTGGACCTAAAAGTCCAACAACCTCTCCACTGTTTACAGAGAAACTTATTTCTTTAACTGCTTCTTTCCTGCCGAAGTTTTTTTTCAAATTTTCAACCCTTAAACTGCTCATTTCTGTGTTTTTCTTTCCTTGAGATAGACTTTGCTTTTTTCTACCAGTGCTCTGTCATCTTTCATAAAATATGTAATCTTTTCCCCGGTAACAAGATTTTTACCTTCTGTTGCTCTTGGTTCTCCTGTGAAAATAACCATTTCTTCTGGTTCAGGGAAATATGTTGCTTTATGTGATGTTATTACTCTGTCTGCCTTTACAAGTTTTACATTACCTATTGCTTCAATCATCTTTATATCGCCACCTTTCTGCTCATCTTCATAATAAACAATCATTTTACTGGCATAAAGAGTAGTCTGTCCCTTTTTGGCTACAACATTACCTTCAAATGTTGCGGTTCTTGCTTTACTGTCATTTATAAGACTCTGGGAAGTTATTATTATTGGTTCTGTTGATTCCTTTCTTTCTTCCGCAAAAACAACTCCAGAAACTATAATCAAAACCAAAAATACAATTAAACTAATTCTTAGGATAAACAACTGCCATCACTCCTTTCTTAAGCTCTATAAGTTCAGCATTTGCTCTGCCTGTATTACCTTCAATATAAAATCTTTTCCCTTCAATTTTAAGTGGTTTTTCTGAATAAAGGGTATTATCCTTTGCATTCCAATATGCCTCTGTCCCATAAACTGTGCAATCCTTTGAAAATCCTGTAATTTCTTCACTTAAAATGAAATCACCAGATTCTGTATAATAAAATCCCTTTTTTGCTTTTACTGTAAACTCCTTTTCAGGGAAAAACATTTTGAGAGATTTTAATTCTATAAGTTTCCCATCATCACTTATAAAAGCTTCTTCAGAAGTAACAGACAGTTTGAGTTGATTATTTTTTTTCTGTATAAATTGGGCATTTTTAAAAACCGAGCCCTCAACAGAAACTCGCATTTTTATAGGAGTCTCTTTCTCTATATAGTCTATTATTATGAGCAGAATGCCTGCGAGAACTAAAATAGCAAAAATTAATACTGACCTTTTCATTTCTGTTTAAATATACCACAAAAAACCGCACATTTGCGATTAAGCACGATCACAGGAACGCCTTGATATTATTTCCCATGTCTCTTCATCAATCTCGTCTAAGTAGTCAGAAACTCTGAATTCTGCTCCGCACTCACTACAGCAGAGCACGATTCTTGTTCAGTAAAAAAATATCAATATTGTATTTTTACAGTATTTGCATTTTGCGTTTTTAAGTATCCTTTTCCTCATGATAAAACCTCTTTTATTTTATAATATCTTAAATGGAAAAAGTTTTTTCACTAAGCAGAGGCGAAATTCTTCTTTGGGATAATATTGAAGAACTTAAAGGACTTATTGAAAAAATAAATTCTCTTTTTGAGAACTTTCCTGAAACTTTCAGGGAAACAACTGAGCTGGCACAGAAAGTAAAAAAATATATCCTAAAGATTGATCCATTTATTGATGTTTATACTAAAAAAA
>CAZDXM010000055.1:0-8585 GCA_964509535.1 uncultured Thermodesulfovibrio sp.
GTACAGGAAGAGTTAATGAGATACTGTATGGTTTCCCATGAAAAGGATACTTCTCAGAATAGACTCCACCGAAGTTACCATGCCCGCTTCCTCCATATATCTCAGAATCACTATTTAGAACTTCTTTCCAGAAACCTCCACAGGGGACTCCAATCCTGTAATTATATCTCAGGACAGGAGTAAAGTTACACACTATGAGAAAAATATCTTTTGGGTTTTTGCCCTTTCTTAAAAAGCTTATTATGCTCTGCTCAACATCGCCAAAATCAATCCATTCAAAACCAGAGGGTTCAAAATCAAGTTCATAAAGAGCTGGTTCTGTTTTATAAGTCTTGTTTAAATCCTTAAGCCATTTATGTATTCCCTGATGTTCTGGATACTGAAGAAGATGCCAGTCAAGGCTTTTTTCATGATACCATTCATCCCACTGTCCAAACTCTCCTCCCATGAATATAAGTTTTTTTCCGGGATGTGCATACATGTATCCAAAAAGAAGCCTAAGATTTGCAAACTTCTGCCAGTTGTCTCCGGGCATTTTCCAAAGTAGAGAGCCTTTTCCGTAAACAACTTCATCATGACTAAGTGGAAGAACAAAGTTTTCTGAAAATGCATACCATATACTGAATGTTAACTCATTGTGATGATACTTTCTATAAACTGGGTCTTTTGAAAAATATCTCAATGTATCATGCATCCACCCCATATTCCACTTCATACCAAATCCAAGGCCTCCAAGATAGACTGGACGTGATACTCCTGGCCATGCTGTTGACTCCTCAGCTATTGTCTGTGTATCAGGAAATTTCTCATAAACAGCCTGATTCAGCTTTCTTATAAACTCTATTGCTTCAAGATTCTCCCTACCACCGTATTTGTTTGGAATCCATTCACCTATCTGTCTTCCATAATCAAGATAAAGCATTGATGCCACTGCATCAACCCTTAAAGCATCAATATGATATTTATCAAGCCAGAACAGAGCTGAACTTATTAGAAAGTTTCTAACTTCATTTCTACCATAGTTAAATATATAGCTATGCCAGTGAGGATGATAACCTTTCTTAGGATCCTGATGCTCATAAAGATATGTTCCGTCAAAAAAACTAAGTCCATGTCCATCATCAGGAAAATGAGATGGAACCCAATCAACAATAACACCGATTCCATTCTGATGGAGTACATCTATGAGATACATAAAATCCTGAGGAGTTCCATATCTGCTTGTCGGTGCAAAATAACCAATAACCTGATATCCCCATGACCCATAAAAAGGATGTTCCATTGGCGGTAAAAACTCAACATGAGTAAATCCCATATCTTTAACATATTTTGGAAGCCAGTCTGCAAGCTCTCTGTATGTCAAAAATCTATTGCCTTCCTCAGGAACTCTTCTGCAGGAGCCTAAATGAACTTCATAAATTGATATGGGTGATTTTAAACTATTAAATTTATGCCTGTTTTTAATCCAATCTGCATCATTCCATTCATAGCCCAAATCCCAAACAACTGATGCTGTGTTGGGAGGAGTCTCCCAGAAAAATGCATAGGGGTCTCCTTTTTCAAGGTGATACCCATACCTGGAAACAATGTAGTATTTATACTTTGTTCCTTTATAAACCTCTGGAATAAACCCTTCCCATATTCCTGAACCATCCCATCTTACTGAAAGTGGATGTGAGTGTTTGTTCCAGCCATTGAAATCTCCAGTAACGAAAACTTTTTCAGCATTTGGTGCCCATACTGCAAAATAAGTGCCTTTTTCCCCATTTGCCTCAATGATATGCGAGCCCAATTTTTCATAAGCATTAAAATGGCTTCCCTCTTTGAATAAGTAGATATCAAAATCAGTAAAAAGTGATACATCATATCTAACGTTATTCACATCTTCTCCCGAATTTATTTATTCTGGAACTCTCTGGCAAACTGCCTGTAGGCAGTGGTTCCTGGTGCATTCGGAGCATAAAATATTGCTGGCATTCCATTAATTGACGCCTCTGCCAGAGCAACATTTCTCGGGATAACAGTTTCAAAGGTTTTTGAACGAAAAACTCTTTTAATATCCTCTGCGATTGCTTTGCTTAATGTAAGATGCCTGTTAAACATGGTAAGAAGAATCCCTTCAAGCTCAAGAGTTTCATTAAAATTCCCCTTTATTCTCCATAAAAGCTTTATGAATACTTTCAGAGCTTCCAGTGCGAACTGCTCACATTGAACAGGAATTATTACAGAGTCTGAAGCCACAAGAGCACACAGTGTGAGAAAAGAAAATGAAGGAGGGCAATCAATAAATATGTAATCAAATTTTTCTCTGCTTTTATCAAGAAGAAATTTGAGTTTTTTTTCTCTTTCTTCAGTCTCAAATATCTCAACTTCAGCCATGAATAAATCCATTCTTGCAGGTATCACATAAAGATTATCAACACTCTGAACAGAAACCTCCTCAATGGTTGCTTTCCCAGTATAAAATTCATATAATCCTTTTATTTTCTCTCCATTTCGTCTGATACCAAGACCAAAAGTAAGACTTGCCTGAGGGTCTGAATCTATTACCAGAATTTTTTTACCTTCTACTGATAGACTTGCAGAAAGATTTATTGCTGTTGTTGTTTTCCCAACTCCACCTTTCTGGCTTGCTATTGCTACAATTTTACCCATCGATTCCTCAACTACTGCCAAATATTTTCAACTCCTCAAGAAGTCTCTGCCTCGCCTCCTCAAAAGATGTTCTGATTCTATAACCAGCAGCATTTTTATGTCCTCCGCCACCAAACTGTCTTGCAACTGCACTCACATCAAAGTCTCCCTTTGAACGAAGACTAACTTTAAAGAATTCCTTCTCAATCTCTCTGAAAAGTACTGAAATATTCACATTTTTTAAAATCCTTAAAAATTCCACAAATCTTTCCGTATCATGCTCTGTTGTGCCTGTTTCTTCAAAATCACATTTTCTTATACAGGCTATTACAACTGGAGGGATTATTTCAACACTGTTTAACATTTTTATAAACAATCTGAATCTATCAGTCCCCCAGGATTCAAAACTCTGCTGATAAATATAAGAAGGATTTGCTCCTGAACTGACAAGTTCTGCAGCAATAAATAAAACCTCATCATTTGTATTGTCAAACTGGAAATTACCGGTATCCACAATTATTGCAGTATAAAGATTTGTTGCCACTTCAGGAGTTATTTCACCACCCATACCTTTTATAAGATAATAAATCATCATGCCTGTTGCTGCCTTCTCAGGCTCAATCCATTTTATATGCCCGAAATCTTCACTTTTATCTTCAATATGGTGATCAATAACGAGTTTTCTACCACTAAATTTTTTAATCCTTTCTACAATTTCTTTATCATAACTGACCCTTGATGGGTTATTGCAGTCAACCAGAACTAAGACATCAAAACCTTCCACTGACAGGGAATTGATATTTTTAATATGCTCGGCACCTGGAAGAAATCTGTATTGAACTGGTATGGGAATTTCAGCATAAACATCCGCTTTTTTGTTGAATTGCTCAAGGAAAAACTTTAAAGCAAGCGATGAACCAAAAGCATCGCCATCAGGAGTTAAATGGGATAGAATTAAAAATTTTTCTTTTTCTATAAAGGTATCAATTAAATCCTTCGGGGAACTCAACTTTCCTCCGAAGTCTTTTTTATCTCTTTTAAAAGCTGATCCACTCTGAATCCGCGCTCTATTGATTCATCAAATACAAACTCAAATGTGGGTATAATTTTTATTCTGAGTCTTTTTGCAATCTCTCCTCTTACATATCCCTTTGCTTCATTTAAAATCTGAAGTGTTCTGTCTCTATCCTCCGCTTTAAGAACAGAAACAAATACCTTGGCAACTCTTAAATCATCTGAAAGATATACATCGGTTACAGTTATAAAACCCACTCTGGGGTCTTTTATTTTGTGTAAAATTATATCTGCAACTTCTTCTCTCAGAAGCACACTGAGCCTCTGAGATCTTTTATATGGATGCATTTTACAATCCTTTTACAGGAATCTTTTCAAGAATGTAGTTTTCAATTATGTCGCCTTCTTTTATATCATTGAAATTTTCTATGGTTAATCCACACTCATATCCTGCCTGAACTTCTCTTACATCTTCTTTAAATCTCTTTAAAGAACCAAGTCTTCCCTCATAAATCACAACATTGTCTCTTATTATCCTCACTCCATCAGAAGCTCTTGAAATTGTGCCATTTAAAACATAACAGCCTGCAACTGTTCCAACCTTTGAAATTTTAAATACTGCTCTTACTTCTGCTCTGCCAGTTACCTTTTCTCTAACCTGAGGCTCAAGCATACCTGTAAGAGCCTTTTTAACATCATCTATTACATCATAAATTATGCTATAAAGCCTTATGTCCACTCCAAGTTGCTCAGCAAGTTCCTGTGCCTTTGTCTCAGGACGAACATTAAATCCTATAATAATTGCCTGAGCTGTGGCGGCAAGATTTACATCAGACTCTGTTATGCCCCCGACTGCTGTATGGATAACTTTAACCTTAATCTCTGGATGTGATATATCTTCCACAGCTTTCCTTAAGGCTTCAACCGAACCCTGAACATCTCCCTTTATTATCAAATTGAGTTCTTTAACCTCTCCCTCTTTAATTCTTTCATATATCTCCTGAAAGGTAAGCTTTTGAACTTTCTGCATTTCAGCAAGTCTCTTTTTCTGAGCTCTTGCATGGGCTATCTGACGTGCTATTTTTTCATTCTCAACAACATAAAAAGCATCTCCTGCCTGAGGCACATCTTCAAAACCAACAACCTCAACAGGAGTTGATGGCAATGCTTCATTGATTCTTTTACCTGTATCATCAATAAGAGCTCTGACTTTTCCATATGTTACACCTGCAACAAAAGCGTCTCCAACCTTCAGTGTTCCATTCTGGATAATAACAGTTGCTACAGGTCCGCGTCCTTTATCCAGACGGGATTCAATTATTGTACCTATTGCTGACCTTGCAGGATTTGCTTTTAACTCCATTATTTCAGCTTGAAGAAGTATCATCTCAAGAAGATTCTCTATTCCGATTCCTTTTTTAGCTGAGATATCAACAAATATGTTCTGTCCTCCCCATTCCTCAGGAATAATTCCGTATTCACTAAGCTGGGTTCTCACTCTCTGAGGATTTGCCTCTGGTTTGTCTATTTTGTTTACAGCAACAACTATCGGAACGCCTGCTGCCTTTGCGTGATTTATTGCTTCAACAGTCTGGGGCATCACTCCATCATCAGCTGCAACAACAAGCACAACAATATCCGTTACTTTTGCTCCTCTTGCTCTGAGGGCTGTGAATGCTTCATGACCGGGTGTATCAAGAAATGTTATATCTTTACCCTGCAATGTAACTTTATATGCACCTATGTGCTGTGTGATCCCTCCTGTTTCCTGTTCTGTTATCTTGGTTTTTCTTATCGCATCAAGAAGAGAAGTTTTGCCATGATCAACATGTCCCATCACAGTTACAATCGGAGGTCTTGGTTTAAGTGTCTCAGGAGCATCCTCCTCTTCCTCTATTACATCAATTTCCTGCACCTGGGCAAGTTCAACTTTAACTCCAAGTTCGCTTGCTATAAGCTGGGCTACTTCAAGATCAACAGGCTGGTTTATTGTCGGCATATAACCCAATTCCATAAATTTTTTTATAACATCAGAAACCTTCTGACCTATAAGCTCGGCAAATTCCTTGACTGTTGTGCCTTCTTCAAGTTTAATTGACTTCTTTCTTGGAGCTGTTGGCAGAACAGAAACAGATTCCTCTTTTTTAAATTTGTCCTTCAGCTTTTTTTGCTCTTTTATATCAAGCCATTTCCTTGGCTCTGCTTTTTTAGGAAGAGGCTTTGCAGAGACAGGCTTTGGTTTTATTTTTTCAATTCTTTCAAAAGATATCTCTCTTCTGAATCTGCCCGGCAGTTGAATTTCTTCCTCATCTTTTATCTCTTCTTCTATAACTTCTTTAACCTTCTCTTCCTTTTTCTCTTCTATAACTTCTGCCTTCAAATCCTTTTCTTCCTCTGGCTTAACAGCCTCTGGTTTAAATTTCTGTCTTATTTTTTCAGCTTCTTCAGGTTCTATTCTGATATTTGTGGTGCGTTTTTTAAACTGAACCCTTCTCAGTTCTTCAACTAACTTTACGATTTCAGATGGTTTTACTCCAAGTTCTCGGGCGAGTTCTATGCTTGTAATTGATTTATCTGCCATTTATTTTCACTCCTTCTTGCTTGTAAATCAATAAAATGTTATCATAAATAAATATATATATGCAAATTGAAGGAGGCTAAAATGGCAAGTTGTTATGTATGCGGGAAAAAGAAAGTTATTGGCAATAATGTAAGTCATGCTAATAATAAAACAAAAAGATATTTTCTGCCAAACCTTCAGAAGATGAAAATTATTACTGAAAAAGGACCAAAAAAAGTACATGTCTGTACAAGATGTCTTCGTTCGGGTCTTGTTAAAAAGGCAGTTTAAATAAAATGCTAAAAATAGGAAATATTTTACCTTCTCTGTTCTGTAATCTCGGAATCGAGGATGCGGTTAGACTCAAGTTTTTAAGGGAAAAATGGAACAGCATCTTCTCACATCCTATAACAGAGCATACTTTCCCCAGAGACCTTAAAAATAAAACTCTCATTGTGACAGTTAATTCTCATGCATGGCTTAACGAATTGAACCTTTTAAAGGAAGATTTTGTTAAAAAACTTCATTCCTATGGAATAGAAAATGTGGAATTCCGTTTTGGAAGAATATACAAAAACATGGCTCAAACAGATAAAAAACATAATGTGAGTTTATCAAAAGAGCAGAAAGAATGGATGAATCAGACTTTGAAAAAAATCAAAGATGATGAGATAAAATCAATAACTGAAAGCATGATAAAAAAATATCTTGTTTTTATTAATCAAATTGAAAATAAATAAAACTTAAGGAGTTAACAATGGCAGATTTTGATTTTGTTTACAAAAAATATTCAAATGAAGAAAGTGAAATTTATGATGCAGCAATGAAAGAAATCATGCAGAATATTAAAAATGGAATGCCATTCAGAGAAGCTGTTGATAGTGTAATTGTGCAAGATAAGATACTGAAAGGTTTAATTGAAGATGATGCACTGAAAATACTTATTGCTGAACTATGTTATGTATCAAAAATTCCTTTTGAGGAACTTGCAGATATGTTAAAAGTCCCCTTAGACACAATAAGAAAGGCAAACTTTGAAATGCTTGAGGATGTTCAGACAACACTCAACCAGACATTCAAACAAAAAAGGAGCGGGAATGCTTAAAAGGGTAAGATTATATGCTTTGAGTACATGCCCTGTTTGTAAGAAAGTTAAAGAATTCCTAAGAAATAATTCCATTGATGCTGAGATAATTGAAGTTGACACCCTTGACAGTGGTGAGCAATGGGTTGCAGTAAAAGAACTTAAAAAAATTAATCCTCAGGAAACATTTCCTACACTTATAGTTGAAAAAGCTGTGGTGGGCTTTGATGAAGAAGCACTTAAAAAAATTCTTGAGATAAATACCTGAAATGACTCCAGAAAAACTTTATGAAATTTTACAGAAATACGCACAGGCAAAAGGGATACAATTAAACAGGGATAAAAATTTAGTTTTTGAACTCATAAAGGGGCTACTTATAAATGAAGCAAGATACGGATACAGGTCATGCCCGTGCAGATTGGCATCAGGAAATAGGGACAAAGATTCTGATATTATATGTCCCTGTGTTTACAGTTCTGATGATATAAAAGAATTCGGCAGATGTTACTGTGGACTCTATGTTTCAAAGGAATACAATGAAGGAAAAATATTAGAAACAATAGTTCCAGAAAGAAGAAAAAAAATGAGCGGAGGTGATTTTAATGCTCTTTGATCAACTTATTACACTTAAGGAATTAAAGGAAGACCCATATTTCAGGGAACACATGTTATGGGATGCACTACCTCAGGAGATAATGGCACCAAAATGTATTAAGGAGGGAGACAAAATAGTTTACAGAAAACCTATTAAAGGTTATATTCCCTATATTGATGTAACTGGCAAAAAACCATGTCTCTTTATAATGAGACATACTGCTGGCGAGTTTGCTGAAACAATAGCGAAGATAGATGAAATTCCTGAAGAAATGCTTCTTGATGCTGTAAATGAAAACAGGGATAAAATATCCTTTGGAATGTGCCCCATAAATGAAAAGGTGAAACAGTGGTTAAAAAAGGAACTCGGAGCTCTGGATTGAAGTTTAAATTTTCAGAATCTCCTGAAAACTTTTTATAGTGATAAATTTTTCTGAAATTTTTGGAACTGAACGGGAGCTTGAAATAGCCCTTAAAACAGGAATTTTTATCCCCGAAACTCTGGCTGTGTGAAGAACCTCTTCCGTATCATCAACAAAAATTGTATGTTCAGGATCAAAAAATATGATTTCTTTAAGGACTTCCCAGAATTCAGGTCTTTCCTTTGGATAGCCAATATCAAATGATGTGAAAGTGCCATGGAAATATTTATCAAAGCCTGTTACATTCATTTTAAGCTGAACTACCTTGTTATGAGC
>CAZDXM010000056.1:0-2488 GCA_964509535.1 uncultured Thermodesulfovibrio sp.
ATATAGCCTATAACCATCCCATAACTTAAAATTTTTAAATCTGGGGGAGGTTTCTGCTCGGGCTCTAAGTCCTGCTGAAGTCTGCCAAGTTTTTGTTCGAGATGGTAGATTAAAAGCTCTTTTAAATGTTTTTCAAGGCTCACTTTTTCTTCCTTAAGTCTGATATATTTATTATTTTGTCTTTTCTGGATAAATTCTTTGTAACTTTCTCTATCCTGTCAAATCTTAGCACAGGAGTTAAAAGCTGAACCCTCAGGTCAGGAGAAAATATCCCAGCAATTGCATTTACTGGAATGTAACACTTTTCCGGAATACTACCAAATACAAGAGTTGCCTTCAACACATCTTCATCCCATTGAAAATTCATCCTTTTATTGAATACAAGGACAAGTCCCCTTTCTTTTTCCTCCGGAAGGAATCCTCTTTTGCCTATTATCACATTTTCCTGATAATCAACAATTATAAAGACTCTTCCAGCAAGTTCAAGTAATTCAAAAAAGGTTCGCCTTTTTATTTCATTAAGCCTTACAATAAGCTCTTCTGATATCTCAATCATCTTTTAATCCTGTAAATAAATAATAAACAACCACTCAATATCATAATTGTACACAAAATCTGTCCCATTGTAAAAATCCCGAAAATGTAGCCAATCTGAGGGTCTGGTTCACGGAAAAACTCAACAAAAAAGCGAAATATACCATAAAGAATTAAAAATAAAGATGAGACAATTCCGGAACGGCTGAATTTATCCTTCAAAATCCATAAAATAACAAATAAAAAAGCTCCTTCAAGAGCTGCCTCATAAAGCTGGCTTGGATGTCTTGGAAGGGGTCCTCCTTCAGGGAAAATCATTGCCCATGGAACATCAGTTATTCTTCCATAAAGCTCTCCATTTATGAAGTTTCCGATTCTTCCAAGTCCAAGACCTATGGGTGCTGTTATGACAAGCATATCTGTAATAGTAAAGAAGTCAAACTTTTTAACTTTTGTAAAAAGCCAAGCTGCAACTATTACTCCAATAAGACCGCCGTGGAAGGACATGCCTCCCTGCCATATTGCTAAAACTTCAAGTGGATGTTTTGTAAAATATGGGAGATTATAAAATACTACATACCCAATACGAGCACCTAAGAGAAGCCCAAATATCAGGTAAAAATAAAGATTTTCAAGAAAATCTTTTTCAACCCTCAACCCTCTTCGTTTGATTTCTCTTTTTACAATAAGATAAGAGCATATAAAACCAATAAGATACATTAATCCGTACCAGCGGATAGAAAGAGGACCAATTTTGACAATTTCAGGATTTATATTGGGATAAGGAAGCATAATTAAGAACTATTTCCCTCTATGCTTAGTTTTTCCATAAAAGTTACTCCTTCTAAAAACATAATTTATTTTAGCATAATGGGCAAACATCAAATACAGGAGCCTGCCGAAATTTGCCTTAAAACTTTTCCCCCACATAAATATATACGCAACCATTGCTTAATGGAATGGTGTTTATGTTTTTAAATCTGCAATCATTTAGAAGTTTTACAAATTCATGAGGTTTATAAAACCCCTCAATTGAAGAGCCAAGATATTCATAGGCTGAACGCACAGAAAAAACAGAAGCAATGAATGGAACTAATTTTTTTAAATATAAAAGATAGAGTTTCCTGAAAGATCCCTCGGGAAGAGAAAATTCAAGGACAACAATTCTTCCACCATTTTTTATAACTCTGTAAATCTCTTTCACTGCATATTCTGTTTCATGCATGTTTCTTATTCCAAAAGCACATGTTACAGCATCAAAAGATTTATCTTTGAAAGGTAACCTATATCCAGAAGCAACAAATGGGAAAAAGATTGCATTTTTACATTTATTTTTTATTTTTTTGCTTCCAGCTTTTAACATTTCAAAACTTATATCAACCCCTACAACTTTAACTCCTTTTTTTAAGAGTGCTATTGCAGAGTCTGCAGTACCTGTAGCGAGGTCTAAAACGATTTTTGTTCTTTTATCTACTGTCACCTCTGCCATTTTTTTTCTCCATAAAATATCCTGTCCAAAGGAAAGAAAATGATTTAGAAAATCATATCTACGAACGATTCTATCAAACATTGATTTTATAGTATCTGTTTCTTTCATATCCCAAATTATAGCATAATAAACTATGTATCTAAGCCAGTTTGATCCATGGAAAAGTGAGCTATGTACATGTCCACCAAAGTATTCATTGAATCCCTATACCGGATGTGTTCATAGTTGTCTTTACTGTTATGCATCTTCATATATAAAGGATTTTTTCAATTTAAGAGAAAAAAAGAACCTCATTGAAAGTCTAAAAAGAGAAATAAAAAAAATCCCTGAAAACTCTCTGATTTCATTATGTAATACTTCAGACCCTTATCCACCAGTAGAAAAAAGCAAAAAGCTTACAAGAAAATGTCTTGAAATCTTTAAAGAGCATCAAATGAGAGTTATTATCATAACAAAAAGTAATAT
>CAZDXM010000057.1:0-1878 GCA_964509535.1 uncultured Thermodesulfovibrio sp.
GACTTTTTCATATTTTCCGAAAATCTCAATAGCTGAGCCAATTCCAGCAATGAAAAAGTCTGCACCAGATACTCCTTCCTGCCAGAGTCTTTCAAGTTTTTGAGTTAGATGTTTTTTTATCTCTTCCTTTACATCACTGAACCATCCAGTCTCCTTTTTTTTGATTTTGCGACAGACTATATAGATTGATGATGCAAGGGAGGCTGTTTCTTTTGCATTTAACCTTGCTTTCATTTCAGTATCAATAGGCCAGGTGGCTGTTACAACAAGATTTGAATCTAAGAGAGCATTTAACACTGTTTCCCAGCCAGATGTTGATTTGTGAGTGTAAACAATGGTGACAATACCATTGGGTTTTAGAACACGATATATCTCATGAAATGATTTTTTAAGATTTTCTTCAAAAAATCTCTTAGCACCCTCTCTATTTCCCTGTCTAATAGGATTAGCAACTATCTCTTTAGTTTTGGGAACTAAAGGTGTTGAAAATAAATCTGGATACAAGTCTCCTAATGCTCTTTTTAGCCAAACATAAAAGAAATCAGAAAGTTCGGCATAATTGATGTTGTCATAGTAAGGTGGATCAGTGAAAACTGCATCAAAGTAGTTATCTGGATAGGGAAGTTCTGTTGCTGAGGCTTGCCTTACAACTGGGATATAAAGCTTTCTCATGTTTCTTCTTCCTTTAATGATAAATATATCTTTTCCAGTTTAGGTTTTAGTTCTGGCAAGTCTTCATTAATTACTCTCCATATGACTTCGTAATCCACACCATGATAAAAATGGATTATTTTATCTCGCATTTTTGCCATAGATGACCAGGGAATTTCTGGAAATCTAACAATTATCTCCTTTGGCATTTGTTTCACTGCTTCTCCGATTATTTCAACTTTCCTGATTACAGCACTTGCTGTTTTATCATCATTTACAAATTCTGTAAAATCCATATTAATCGTGAATTCCTGAATTTTTGTAATAGAATCTATCATATCCTTGATGTAAAGATAAGCTTTTCTTTTCATACTTTAACACTCTCGTTTAAAATGTCTTCCTTAAGTTCTTCCCTGAGTAATGTGACTCTTACAAGGTCAACATTACATCCGAGTATTTCTTCGAGATAATTCCAGAGTTCAAAAAATTTAAGTCCAATAGGTCTTTCAAGTTCAACGAGTATGTCTACATCACTTGTTTCTTTTTGTTCACCTCTTGCATAGGAGCCAAAGACACCGATAATTATTACACCATACTTTTGTCTAATCTCTTCTTTATGCTCAGAAAGTATTTTTTTAATCTCTTCAAGGGTTTTCATTCTTCAACCTCAATTGGCGGGATTTGGGTGAGGTGAGAGAGAGTTTCAATCATTTGATGCAAATTCCAACAACCTCTTGTATTACTAAAAGGATTGACTTCTCCATAATCCCAGACCATCCCTAATGCCTGTCTATCAAACGCTCTCTCAAATGATAAAACATCACCCCTCCACCTCGTTAAAACAACTGAATATGTCGCCAATCTGTTAACTCCCAATCCCAAATAACTCACCAAAGCTTTCGCATAATCTTCCTCGTATCCCTCTTCAATCATTTTTTTGTATGCAAGCCTGACTTTTTCAGTAAAAGTAATCAATGCAAGTTTCTGACGAGAGTTGAAAAGGTTGCCCCAAGTATTTAATCCATAGTTACGCACAGAAAAAGCTCTCTCAGCTCCTCTTCCCTTCCCTTCTGGAGTAGGTTCATCTGGCACAGGGTCAATCCCCCATTCATCCCTTAATTTTGCCCTCTTGTCCTCAAGATATTTTTCAGCGGATTTATAAATCTCTAAATCCAGCTTTTTTGCCAATCTATATGTTTTACCCTGTGTTCTTGGATGATTAAGAAC
>CAZDXM010000058.1:0-6020 GCA_964509535.1 uncultured Thermodesulfovibrio sp.
CATGTATGTGTGATTACACCTGAGCGACCCGGACTTTGAGGAGCAATCACATGGCTTGATGCCGGGGCAGCCTATGAGATTGAACCAACAGGTGGAAACCAGCCTGTTCAGAAAGGTGAATTACTTGATCCAATTTATGGAAGATACAGCGGAGTTGATGAGTATGTAAAGAAGCATTCAGGTGGTGAAATTGAAACAATAAATCTTTACTCAATAATGGAAAACCCCATGACTTCCTGCGGTTGCTTTGAATGTATTGTTGCGGTTGTTCCAGAGGCAAACGGAGTTTTGATTGTAAATCGTGGATACAGTGGTATGACACCTATTGGTATGAAGTTTTCAACAATTGCAGGAATGATTGGAGGAGGAGTTCAAACCCCTGGATTTATGGGAGTCGGAGTTAACTACATTACATCAAAAAAGTTTCTTAAGGGTGACGGGGGATTAAGAAGAATTGTCTGGATGCCAAAGGAATTAAAGGAAAGAATAAAAGAGAGCTTTCAAAGACGAGCAGAGGAAGAAGATATTCCTGATCTTCTTGACAAAATTGCAGATGAAACAGTTTGTGAGGATGTTGAGTGTCTTTTTGATTTTCTTGTTAAGGTTGGACATCCTGCCTTACAGATGAAGCCTTTAATAAAATAAAAGATTAAAAATGCATCTTATGATATTGATATTGTAGTTGCTGTTGGTAGAGGTGGTTATGTTCCTGCACGCATTTTGTGTGATCACCTTTTAATAAGGGATTTGACTTCAATAAAGGTTGAACACTGGGGAACAGCTGTTACTTCCGGTAGGGCAATGGAGATGGGTTATTTTCCCATGGCATGTGCATGAGGATATTACAGAGTTTGCTAAGAGTTTAATATCAGAGGGGATTTTCAGTGAAGAGACAGTTATCCACCAGCTTTATAATTTATATGGTATTAGAGTGGAACCCCAAATAATAAAGAGATTTTCTCAGAAATAAAAAATGGCGGCGAAGGGATTCGAACCCCTGACACGACGGATATGAGCCGTCTGCTCTGACCAGCTGAGCTACGCCGCCGATTGTTAATAATATACCAAAATATGTTTTTTTATGGCAAACTAAAGCAAAATATTTAAAAATAATGTATAATTTTATTCAAGTATATTTATCTGGAGGTATGGATGATTGACAGAGCAAAAGTTGAACAGGTTTTAGGTAAAATAAGACAGGGACTTATGGCAGATGGTGGTAATATAGAGCTTGTTGATATTAAGGATGATGTGATTTATGTAAGGTTAAAAGGAGCGTGTGGAGTATGTCCTTTGGCAACATTGACTCTCAAAAACTGGGTTGAAAAGACACTGAAGAGTGAGATTCCTGAAATTAAAGAGGTCAGGGCAGTTTAAAAAATAAATGCGAAGAGTTTTAATATTTTTTGTTTATTTTAGTTCGTTTTTTTTAATCTTTTCCTGGATAGAGGCAGAGGAAAGGATTCAGGTAAAAGATATCAGGTATTATAATGTTTCTCATGGATTGAGAGTTGTTATTGAGACTTCGGGAGCAATTGAATTTTCCAGAGGACAGCTTAAGAATCCAGAAAGACTCTTTTTTGATTTAAAAAATGCCTTTCTCAATAAAGAGTTAAAAAAGGAGTTTTTAATAGACAGCTCAGTTGTAAATAAAATCCGCATAGGACAGTTTGATAGCACCACAGTTAGAATTGTCTTTGATTTATTGAAATCAGAGTATGAATTTAAGATTATCCAGCTGGAAGATCCTTTCAGAATAGTAATAGATGTTTATTATGAATCAGACAGACAGTCAAAATTTGAGAAAGATAAATCAGACAAAATTACCCTGAAACGAAGAATAGTTATTGATCCTGGTCATGGAGGGAAAGACCCAGGAGCTATAGGTCCTTCCGGGCTGATGGAAAAAGATGTGGTACTTGACATAGCCCTTAAAGTAAGGGAACTTTTAAAATCAGACCCTCAATATGAGATTATTCTGACAAGGGATAGAGATATTTTTCTTCCATTGAATGAAAGAACAGAGATTGCTAACAGGGTTGGTGCAGATCTTTTTATTTCAATTCATACCAATGCCTCTCCAAATTTCTATGCTCACGGCATTGAGACATATCTTCTTAATTGGACAGATGATGAGGAGGCAATAAGGGTTGCAGCCAGAGAAAATGCAATTTCAGTGAAAAGGATGAAAGAACTTAAGGGAGAACTCGGTTTTATGCTTGCATCTCTTGAAAGAGAAGCAAAAAGGGATGATTCTGTCCGTCTTGCAGGATATATTCACAGTGCCATGACAGGCAGTTTAAAAAATAATTTCTCAAGAAGAGATAATGGATTAAAACAAGCACTTTTTTATGTTCTGGTAGGAGCTTGGATGCCTTCATGCCTTCTTGAAATTTCATATATAAGCAATCCTGAAGAGGAAAGACTGCTCATGGATGATTCATACAGAATGCGTATTGCTCAATCAATTGTGGATGGGATAAAGAATTATTTAATCAAGTCTGACAGGGTTAAAAAGGTTAAATATCTCAAACATTCATCACCAATTAAAACAAAAAGTAAAAAACTGAATCATAAAAAACAAAAATCAAAGAATCTTTAAATGGATTTATTTATAAAGAATTCTACAATATTTGACGGCACGGGTAATCCTCCTTTTACTGCTAATATAGGAATAAAAAAAGACAGGATTGTTTATATTGGTAGGGATACATTTTCTGCCAGAAGAATAATAAATGCAAAAGAATATGTTCTCGCACCTGGTTTTATTGATACTCATTCACATTCTGATTTTACATGTCTTGCAGACCCTCGCATGGAAGGAAAGATTACTCAAGGCATTACTACTGAAATTAATGGCAACTGTGGATTCTCAGCATTTCCCATGTTTGGAAATGTTGTTGAAAGAAGACTTCCTGAATTGAGCTCTCTTGGGCTAACACCGTGGAACACTTTTAAGGAATTTAAAGTTTTAATTAAAAAAGCCAAACCAGCTGTTAACTTTGTCCCACTTTGCGGTCATGGTAATATACGTGGTTCTGTAATGGGATATAAAAAAGGGAAGGCTAATAAAAGCAACCTCAAAAAAATGAAGGAACTTCTTAATAAAGAGATGTTATCCGGTGTAAAGGGGCTTTCAACTGGATTAATATATCCTCCTGGTATCTTTGCAGATACAGAAGAGATTGTTGAACTTGTTAGAGTTGTTGCATCTCAGAAAGGTATATATACAACTCATATAAGAAGTGAAGGAGACAGACTTCTGGCGGCTCTGGAAGAGATTGTTTTGATTGGTAAGAAAGCAAAAATTCCTGTTCATATATCTCATCTTAAGACATCTGGAGAGGAAAACTGGTGGAAGATTGATACAGTTTTAAAGATTTTTGAAGATGCACATAAACAGGGAGTAAGAATTACAGCAGATAGATATCCCTATGTGGCATCTCAGACAGAGCTTTCCGCGTTCCTTCCATCATGGATAATTGAGGGAAGCAGGAAGGATATTTTAAAGAGACTTAAAAGTAAAACCGTAAGGGCTAAGATAAAAGATTATCTGAGAAACAGGGGTGCAAAGTTTTTAAACAGCATTGTTATCTCTGAAGTAGCCTCTGATAAAGACAAATCAATTGAGGGCAGGACACTGGGAGAACTTACAGATTTAAACCGTGCAGCTAATTTTATATGTGATATTCTTATCCGCTCAAACCTTTATGTTGATGTGATATATTTTGGAATGAGCGAGGAAAATCTGAAAAAGATATTATTGCAACCCTATGTTATGATAGGAACAGATGCTTCTGCAAGATGCAGGGATGGGATAACAGCACGAGGGAAACCACATCCGAGAGGATTCGGAAGTTTCCCGAGATTTATAAGGAAATATGTTCTGGATGCTGGATTGAGCCTTCAGGAAGCAATAAAGAAAATAACATATCTGCCTGCTAAGGTATTCAGGATTAAAAAAAGAGGAGTTATAAAGGAAGGATATTTTGCAGACATTGTAATATTTGATCCTTTAACAATTAAAGATAAAGCCACATTTAAAGAGCCCTTCAGAATTTCAAATGGAATCAAATATGTTATCGTGAACGGAGTGATTTCAGTTGAAGATAATGAGCCAACAGGGAAAAGAAATGGAAGGCTTTTATTATGAATAGGCTCATTGGCATTACATGTGACATTGATCAAAAAAAACTTTATCTGAACAGAGATTATATCTTGAGTATAGTTAAATGCGGTTTTACCCCTTTCATTATTTTACCTGATATGATATTGAACACAAATGTAATGCACAGGATTTTGAATCTTCTTTCCGGGCTTATAATTTCTGGTGGTGCAGATATAAATCCGGAATTATACGGAGAGAAAAATATATCATGTAGAAAACTTGTTTCTGAAGAAAGGTTAAAGGCAGAAATAAAGCTTCTTGAGTGCTTCAAAGAAACAGGTAAGCCTGTTGTGGGGATATGCTATGGAATGCAACTCATGAATGTATTTTTTGGTGGCACACTTTATCAGAATCTGAAAACAGAGATAAACCATGAAGAGGGCTTTCATGAAGTTGAAATTTTTAAAAGCTTTCCACTGAAAAAAGGTATTTATACTGTTAATAGCTCTCATCATCAGGCTGTGAAAGTTCTTGGTGAAGATCTTGAAGCATTTTGCAAGTCAAAGGATGGAATCATTGAGGGGTTTTATCTGAAGAAGCATCCATTTTTTGTTGGTGTTCAATGGCATCCTGAAAGAGATTCAGGTGAAGCATCTTTAATGCTTTGGCAATCATTTATAAAAAAGATAAAATAGATTATGAGTCCTTCACGAAAATACAGAATTTTTCTTGAAAGAAGTTTCTATATATGGATTTTACTTTTTTTTATCGGACTGCTTGGGTATCTTAATTATCAGATTCTGAAGTCTTTCTTTTTTTCTGCTGGCTGGGCTGTGGTAATTGCTTTGATTTTTCATCCAGTGTATGACTATCTAAAGAAGTTTTTAAGGTATAAAGGATTATCAGCATTTTTTACAGTTGTTCTTGTAATGATTTTATTTTTATTTCCATTTGTTTACATCTCATATCAGATAATTCTTGAAGCAGGAGATTTCATAGAGAAGGTGAATCTACCAGAATTAATAAATCAGATAACAGCAAGTCCGTTTCTTTCAAAAATTTTTTTAAAGCTGAGTTTTATAACTGGAGGAGATGTTTCATCACTTCAGAGGCTTATTAACAATGAGCTTACTCGGTTGATGAAAGAGGCTGTCCTCAAAATTGCTCAGGGTTTTGGAGACTTACTGAGCTTTATTTTAAATGTCATTTTAACATTTTTTATTACTTTTTTCTTTCTTAAAGATGGGAGCCATTTTATACAAAAAATAGGAGAGTTTTTACCATTTTCGGAATCTGATAAGATTTCTATAATAAATCAAATCAAAAACATAATCCATACAACATTTTATGGCGGAATACTTATAGCAGGGCTTCAGGGGACAATCCTCGGATTTACTTTTTATTTTCTTGATATTCCTTCACCAACATTGTGGGGATTTGCTACTGCTGTTGCATCATTTATACCTGTTTTGGGAGCTTTCAGTATATGGGGACCTGCCTCTGTTTATCTACTGATAAAAGGATTAATTTTAAAGGGGGTTATCCTTATTTTAGTCGGAGCATTAATTATAAGCTTAATTGATAATGTTTTGAAACCTGTTATAATAAAAGGTAAGGTAAAATTACCTCTCATATTTATATTTCTCTCTGTTCTTGGAGGGATAAAGATTTTTGGAATTATAGGTTTTATAATTGGTCCACTGGTTTTCAGTCTTTTTGTTTCTTTTCTTGAAATACTTAAAAACTTTACAGGAGGTGAGCATGTTTGACAGAGAAGATTTGCAGAAACTTGAAAATTTTAATTTTGAAGATGCCTATGTTGTGAGTTTATTTCTCAATGTTTCTCCAGGTGAGAGAAAAAAACAAGCTTATTTATCAAGATTTAAAAATATGGTAAAAGAAATCAGGGAAA
>CAZDXM010000059.1:0-6293 GCA_964509535.1 uncultured Thermodesulfovibrio sp.
TACCAAGGGAAGAATAGTTTATAGATTTAAATAAGGGGGTGTCAATTTGAAAGTAAGAGCTTCAGTAAAAAAAATTTGTTCAAAGTGTAAGATAATTAAAAGAAAAGGAGTTGTAAGAATTATCTGTGAAAACCCGAAGCATAAACAGAGACAGGGTTAGAAAGGAGTGCATAAATGGCAAGAATAGCAGGAGTTGATTTACCAAAAAATGAGAGGATAGAGATAGGATTAACAAGAATTTTTGGAATAGGTAAAAGTCTTTCAAATAAGATTTTGAAGGATACAGATGTGGAGCCTAACAAAAGAGTAAAAGATCTTACAGATGAAGAGATAGTAAAAATCAGAAATGAAATAGAAAAGAATTATAAGGTTGAGGGAGAACTTAGAAAAGAAATATCAATGAATATAAAGAGACTTGTAGATATAGGATGTTACAGAGGGTTAAGACACATGTCTCAGTTACCTGTTAGAGGACAAAGAACACGCACAAATGCAAGAACTCGTAAGGGTCCAAGAAGAAAAATAATGAAGAAAAAATAATTAAGGAGGTTATATAGCACAGTGGCACAGAAAAGAAAAGGTGTAAAAAAGGTTAAGAAAAATGTTCCTTATGGAGTGGCTCATGTTAAAACTACATTCAACAATACAATTGTTACAATTACAGATCCCAATGGAAATGTTGTTGCATGGGCATCAGCTGGTAGTTGCGGATTTAAGGGTTCAAGGAAAGGGACTCCATACGCAGCTCAGATAGCAGCTGAAACAGCAGCAAAGAGGGCTATAGATATGGGTATGAAGCAAATAGATGTTTTGATCAAAGGACCTGGTGCAGGAAGAGAGACTGCGATAAGGGCTTTACAGGCAGCAGGACTTGAGATCAATTTAATCAAAGATGTAACACCTGTACCTCACAATGGCTGCAGACCTCCTAAAAGAAGGAGGGTTTAAATGGCAAGGTATATAGGTTCACTTTGCAGACTTTGTAGAAGAGAGGGAATGAAGCTATTCCTTAAGGGAACAAGATGTTATACGGAAAAATGTGCTTTTGAGAGAAGAAAATATCCACCCGGACAGCATGGACATAATAAAAGCAAACTTTCAGACTACGGGCTTCAGCTTAGGGAAAAACAGAAAGTTAAAAGAATGTATGGGATTATGGAAAGACAATTTAAAAATTATTTTGAAAAAGCAACCAAAATGAAAGGTGTTACAGGTGAGAATTTGCTCAAGTTGCTTGAAAGAAGACTTGATAATGTTGTTTACAGAATGGGATTTGCCATAAACAGAAGACAGGCAAGGCAGCTGGTAAGACATGGATTTATAAATGTAAATGGTAGGAAAATTGATATTCCTTCTTATCTTGTAAAACAGGGAGATATAATTGAAGTTACACAAGCAGGCAAGGAATCAGAAATAATTAAAGAAAGTCTTGCTCTTGCAGAACAGAGAGGTTTTTCTTCTTGGCTGGAGGTAAATGTTGAAGAAATGAAAGGCAAGTTTTTAAGGCTTCCTGAAAGAGATGAGATAGCGATTCCTGTGCAAGAGCAGTTAATAGTTGAGTTTTATTCTAAATAAATTTATATAAAGCGGGAGGTAGTAAATGAGTTTATATAGAGAATTTCAAATGCCCAAAAAAATTGAGTTTGATAAAGAAAGTTTAACAGAAACTTATGGAAAACTTATAATAGAACCACTTGAAAGAGGATATGGGATAACAATAGGAAATTCCTTAAGAAGGGTGCTTCTTTCTTCTCTTGAAGGCGTGGCTGTTTATGCAATAAGAATAAATGGAGTTCTTCATGAGTTTACTTCAATAAAGGGAGTAAAGGAAGACGTCCTGGATATAATTTTGAATGTTAAAAAATTAAGATTTAAGTATAACACACAGGATGCTGACAAAAAGATAGCCTCAATTAAAATAAAAGGAAAAGGCCCTAGGGATGTTACAGCAGAACTTATACAAACAGATGGAACATATGAGGTTTTAAATAAAGATCAGTATATATGCTGTCTTGACCAGGATGCGGAGTTAGAGATGTATTTATATTTGAGAAAAGGAAGAGGATATGCCCCTTCAGAAGAGATTAAAGATGAAGAATTACCTGTTGACGCAATTACAGTAGATGCTATATTTAGCCCGATTAAAAAGGTAAATTTCAGAGTTGAAAAGACAAGAGTTGGAGAATTTACTGATTATGATAAACTTATTCTTGAAGTATGGACTGATGGCAGTATAACACCTGAAAAGGCAATTAGTGATGCTTCAAGTATTTTGATCAAACATTTTGAATATTTAGTATTTTTTAAAGATCTTGAAACTCAAAATGAAGAGAGAGAAAAAAGGATTGATAATATTGAAGAGACTTCAAATTTTGATTTATTGAATGAAAATATTTTAAAACCAATTGAAGAACTTGAGTTAACTGTGAGGGCTTATAACTGTTTAAAAAGTGCTGGTATAAACACCATTGCAGAACTTATTCAGAAAAGCGAAGGAGAACTTTTGAAAACAAAAAATTTTGGTAAAAGATCTCTTGAGGAAATAAAAGAGGTATTAGCAAAACAGGGATTGAAATTGCTGGGCATGAAAATAGATCCTGAAATAATTGAGGGATTAAAAGAAAAAGCTCACAGGGGGTAACTGAATGAGACATAAAGTTGATGGAAGACATTTTGGCAGAACAGCTAATCAGAGGAAGGCTCTTTTAAGAGGGCTTTTAGCTTCTCTTATTAAATATGAAAGAATTGAAACAACTCTGGCAAAAGCAAAGGCTGTAAAAGAGATGGCTGATAGACTTGTTACTTTTGGGAAAAAAGGAGACCTTCATTCAAGAAGAATCGCACTTTCCTATTTACCAGATAAAGAACTTGTCAGAAAGCTTTTTACAGAGATTGCTCCCCGTTTTGCTGACAGAAATGGCGGTTATTTGAGGGTGGTGCGAAAGGGATTCAGAATAAAAGACAGTGCTCCAATGGTTATACTGGAGTTTGTTGATTATCAGAAACCCGAAAAGCCTGAAAAACAAGAGAAAAAAACAGAGTAATTTGACAAAAAGCCTTAAAATTTGATAATTTTAATTGATTCCTGGGTAGCTCAGCCGGCAGAGCGGGTGGCTGTTAACCACTTGGTCGGGGGTTCGAATCCCTCCCCAGGAGTTTAAATTTTTTATAGGAGGATGGAATGCCAAGAGTAAAGGGTGGATTTAAAACAAGAAGATATCATAAAAAAGTTCTTTCAATGGCTAAGGGCTATTATAGTGCAAGGCATCGTTGCTATAAAGTAGCTGCAAAGGCTGTAGAGAAAGCATTAGAGCATTCCTACAGAGATAGAAGACTTAAAAAGAGAGATTTCAGAGCCCTCTGGATTACAAGAATCAATGCTGCAGTTAGAATGTTTGGTTTAACATACAATCAATTTATTAACGCACTTAAGAAAGCAGATATTACACTTAACAGAAAGACCCTTGCTGATATTGCATACAGTGATATTAATGCATTCAGAGAACTTGTAGAAAGGGTAAAACCATTTGTAAAAGCAGCGTAAATGCAAGATTTCTTTAAAAAAGCCTTTCTTGAAGAAATAGAAACAGTTTCTTCAATGCAGGAACTTTTTAATCTGAAAGCTAAATATATTGGCAAAAAAGGCATAATAACAGAAAAGATAAGAAATCTTGGAAGTCTTGCTCCTGATGAAAGAAAAACACAGGGTAAGATTCTTAATGAGCTAAAGAATTTTATTGAAGAAAAAGTTAAAAATAAAGAATTAGAGCTAAAGCAAAGAGAGATATCAGAAGCTTTAAAAAAAGATTTCATAGACATAACCCTGCCCGGAAAGGATTATTATTTTGGTGGTAGCCATCCTGTAAACAAAACACTTCTTGAAATTACAGATATATTCAGAGAAATTGGATTTACAGTTGAAGAAGGTCCTGAGGTTGAGCTTGACTACTATAACTTTGAAGCACTGAACATTCCAAAAAATCATCCAGCAAGAGACATGCAGGCTACATTTTATGTAAGTGACGATGTGGTTTTGAGAACTCATACCTCCCCAGTTCAGGTAAGGGTTATGGAAAAGAAAAAACCTCCTTTAAGATTCATCTCTCCAGGTAAGGTTTATCGTTGTGATTCAGATGTGACACATACACCCATGTTTCATCAGGTTGAAGGACTTATGGTAGATGAAGAAGTATCCTTTTCCCACTTAAAAGGAGTGCTTGTTTATTTCTTACAGAGACTTTTTGGAGAAAACATACCTGTAAGATTCAGACCAAGCTTTTTCCCTTTTACAGAGCCTTCCACTGAGATAGATATTGGATGCATTATTTGTGGAGCAAAAGGATGCAGAGTGTGTAAAGGTACAGGATGGCTTGAGGTTCTTGGTGCTGGAATGGTGCATCCAAATGTTTTTAAATTTGCTGGTTATCCAGAAGGAGTGTATACAGGTTTTGCCTTTGGAATGGGAGTTGAAAGGCTTACAATGCTGAAATACGGAATAGATGATATAAGATTATTTTTTGAGAATGATATAAGATTTTTGAGGCAGTTCTGATGAAAGTTCCTTTAAGCTGGCTTAAGGAATATATTGAGGGAGAAATTGAAATAAATCTAATTGCAGATGCTCTTACAATGGCAGGGCTTGAAGTTGGAGCAGTTGAGGATATAGAGGGAGATAAAGTCCTTGACATTGAAATAACTCCAAACAGGGCAGATTGCTTGAGTATTATTGGTATTGCAAGAGAGGTTAAGGCAATATTTGGTTTAAAACTTAAGAAGCCTGTCTTTAAAATTCAAAAGGAACTAAAAGACGATAAATTCACCATATCCATAGCCAATCCAGAACTTTGTTACAGATATGCAGGAAGAATTATAAAAGGATTAAAAATAGCAGAATCACCTGATTGGCTTAAAAACAGACTTGAAAAATCAGGAATTCGTTCAATAAACAATGTTGTTGATGTAACTAACTATGTTTTACTTGAGTATGGACATCCACTTCATGCCTTTGACCTTGACCTTCTTGAGGGATACTGCATAAGAGTTGGCACTTCATCAGATTTTGGCAAAGAAAGCGAAGAAATAGAAACCCTTGATGGTGTAAGGAGAAAAGTAGGACCAGAAGACCTTTTAATCTGGGATGGGAAGCGTCCTGTTGCAGTGGCAGGTGTTATGGGTGGTGCAAACACTGAGGTAACTGAAAAAACAGTAAACATACTCATTGAAAGTGCCTATTTTAAGCCAGAGTCAGTAAGAAAGACATCAAAAAGGCTTGGACTTTCAACTGAAGCTTCTTACAGGTTTGAAAGAGGCACAGATATTGAAAACCTTAAAGAAGCCCTTGACAGAGCAGCCTTTCTTATTCAGGAGATTGCAGGAGGTCAGATTTATGAAGTTATTGATGTTTATCCTACTAAAATTCCAGAAAGAAAAATTCCTTTCAGTACTAAAAAAATTTGCAGATTTATAGGCATTAAACTAAAAGATGAGGATATTCTAAAAATTCTTGAGCTTCTTGAAATAGAAGTTAAAAGACAAGAAGGATTTTACATTGCAAAAATTCCTTCACACAGGCAGGATATGGCAATACAGGAAGACATTGCTGAAGAAGTTGCAAGAATTTATGGTTATGACAAAGTCTCTGCAGAAATTCCTCAATCATTTAAACCCGTATCAGAAAATAAGGAGTTGTCTAAAAAAAGAAAATTTTTAAATCAACTGAGAGACTATATGATTGCTCTTGGATACAGTGAGGCAGTAAATATGAGCTTCATGTCACCAGAGGATTTAAATCTGTTTGAGATTCCAGAAAATGATATAAGAAGGGAATATATTTCACTTATGAATCCTTTGCGTCAGGAAGAATCAATAATGCGCACAATGATAATGCCCGGACTGCTTAGAAATATTGAAAAGAACAGTTCCAGAGGAATAGAGGCATTGAAGCTTTTTGAAATAGGAAGAGTTTTTATTAAAAATAATAATTCAGTTCTTCCTGAAGAACCTGTTCATCTTGGTATTATCTCTAAGAAAGAGGATTTTAAATCACCATTTGGTGAGGATCTCTACGATTTTTATGCCTTAAAAGGAGTTATTAATGGATTTATCAGGCATTTAAAAATTCAGACAGTTGAGTATAAAAGATCCTCAGAACCATTTTTACATATCGGTCAGTCTGCTGACATTTATATTGACGGTGAAAAAATTGGTTACATAGGTGTGGTTTCTCCGAAGTTGCTTACAGCTTTTGATTTCAAAACAAAACCTTATATCTGTATGGCAGAGATTGATCTTGA
>CAZDXM010000060.1:0-36171 GCA_964509535.1 uncultured Thermodesulfovibrio sp.
CATTTTTAATGTTTACAAGTTCCGTGCTCTCCATGTTCACAAAGGCTTTCGCCACTAGTAAGTGTACCATTAAGAAATTTATCAATCACTTCTTCTACTTTTCCTGTAACTCCAACAATTACCCTTATCCCGGAAGCCTGAAGATTCATAACTGCATTAGGTCCCATGCCACCTGCAATTACGCAATTAACATTCTGATTTCTCAGAAACAGCGGAACAGCACCTGGCTGATGAGCTTTATAACCAGGGTTTTCAATAAAGTTTTTACTTAAAATTTTACTCTCATTAATATCAAATATTGTAAAACCTGGGCATCTTCCAAAATGCTGAGCAACAAAATCTCTCTCTGTTGCTATTGCAACTCTCATTTTAAACTCCTTTTTTCAACTTCACTTACACGCTTTTCAACTGCTTCAAGATTTTTTCTGAGAATTTCTGCTTCCTGTCTGAGTAATTCTGCTTCGTCTCTGAAGGAGGTTCCTCTGAAAAAAGTCGATCTCCAAAAGCCTCTAAATCTTCTCCCTAATCCTCCAAAACATTTCCATCCTCTACCTCTTCCAAAACCCATTTCTGGTGCTGGGTTCATATATCCTGGAACACCAAAAGCTGAACAACATCCTAACCCTTTACCTGTTCTTGGACCTGCTCCAACAGGTCCTGTTCTGTCTCCGCAAGGCATTTTAATCACCTCCTAAAATTTTTTTAATTTAATAATAATGAAAATCATTCTCAACTGTCAAGAAAAAATATAAACTGAGGTAGTGTAAAATTATTTAAGTGTAAGATCTTATAATTCCCGGTTAAGTACTTCAAGGACTCTTTTTGCAAGTTCAAGGGTAAATCCAGGCAGTGAGGCTATATCTTCCTCTGAGGCTTCCTTTATTCTTGATACACTTCCATAGTGTTTAAGAAGGGTCAGTCTCCTTTTTTTACCAATCCCCGGAATTCTTTCAAGCAATGAGGTAAATGCAGCCTTTTTACGAAGTTTTTTATGATATGATATTGCAAATCTATGTGCTTCATCCCTTATCTTTCTTAAAAGAATTGTTGAAGGTCTATTGTCTTCAAGGAGCTGTTCCATGCCATCAGGAAAAATTAGCCTGTCAGGTTCTTTAGCAATTGCAAAAACATTAATTTCTTCCTTCAACTCATCAACGACTTTAAGGGCAGAATTTAAATGTCCTCTCCCTCCATCAATTAATATAAAATCAGGTTTTGGAACACCATCTTCTGTGTCAAATTTTTTAACAACTCTATATACAATTTCCTTCATACTGCTGTAATCGTCAATTCCTTGAATTTCTTTTATTTTTAAGTGTCTGTAGTAATTTTTATTGAATGTGCCATCCTCCCAGTAAATAAAGCTTCCAACTGAATGCATTCCAAAAAATGTTGAAACATCAAAAGCTCCAATTTTTGAGGGTAATTCTTTAAGATTGAGCCTTTGTTTAAGTTCATTGAGAGTTGTTTCAAACGGGGAAAGTCTTGATTTTAGATGAATTTTTGCATTATTTATTGCCATATTAATTAGGTCCTTTTCTTCCTTTGAAAAAGGCTTTCTTAACTGGACAGGACCACTCCTTTTTTTTTCAAGCCACTTCTTAATTTCTTCAGCATTCTCAGGAATGTTTTGCAAAATAATAATAGATGGAGGGATTAAAACATCCTTGGAATACAATGCTTCAATTATTGAACGCAGAAGATCTCCTGTGGTTTCATAAAAAGCTTTTTTGATTATATAATCCCTTGAACCAACAAGCAAACCATTTCTCACAAAAAGAACATTTACAGATATTTTTGAATTTTCAATATAAACTCCTATTATATCAATGTCTTCAAGATTTAAAGACACAACCCTCTGTTTATCAAATATTCTTTCAAGCTTTTTAATCTGATCCCTGAGTCTTGCTGCCTCTTCAAACTTTAAATCCTCACTCAGTTTTTGCATTCTCTGCCTGAGGGATTCAATTAACTGTTTTCTTTTGCCTTTCAAAAATAAAACAGCCTCCTCAACTCCCTTCATATATTCTTTTTTGTCTATTAAACCAGCACATGGAGCGGGGCATCTTTTCATCTGATATTGCACACATGGACGGATCGGTCTGTTAAGATTGTATTTACAGGTTCTTATAGGAAAATTTCTTCTTATAAATGATAGAGCTTCCCACATTGTTTGAGCAGGAACATATGGTCCAAAATAAAGGTTTCCATCTTTTTTTGGTTTCCTGACTACCTCTATTTTAGGCCATTTCTCTGTAATGGTAATTTTCAGATATGGATAGTTTTTATCATCCCTCAGAAGAACATTAAAGGGAGGCTTATGCTCTTTTATTAAATTTGCCTCAAGAATAAGTGCTTCAAATTCATTTGATGTCACTATATATGAAAAATCTTTAACAAGTTCAATCATTCTTGATTTTCTTGGATCAATTTCACCCTGCTGGAAATAGCTTTTAAGTCTGTTTTTCAGATTTTTTGCCTTTCCAACATAGATAACCTTGCCTTTACTGTCTTTGAAAAGATATACACCTGGCAGGGAAGGTATTGCTGAAAGTTCTATCATAATATATTTTATCAGAATCAATTTTTCTAAATCTTGTCTAAATCTTCCAATGCCTAATATAATAGAGTATGATCAGGCACAGCTTTATTCTTCTTGACGGAATCGGAGAAAAAAGGGAAAGAAGACTCTGGAAGGAAGGAATTTTAACATGGGATGATTTTTTTCAGTACAAAGAAATTCTGGACATAGACAGAGAAAGAAAAAAAATTTATGATGAATTCCTTCATAAAGCCCTGGAAGCTTTAATCAAACGCAATTGTTGTTTTTTTAAAGAAAAGTTAAAAAGAAGGGAACACTGGCGACTTTTTGAAGAATTCCTGAAAGAAGCAGTATGTATTGATATAGAAACCAATGGCTTAACCCGTGAAAAAGGAGGATATGTTACACTGGTTGGTATATATTCAATTGATGGTTATCAGGTGCTTGTGAGAGGAGAAAACCTTACAGAGGAAAATCTTCAGCAAATTTTTGATAAATATAAATATTTAATCACATTCTATGGAAGCATCTTTGATATTCCTTTTCTTAAAAAGGAGTTCCCAAAATTAAAAATTGAACATATTCCACATTTTGATCTTTTTTTTGCAGGTAAAAGAACAGGGATTCAGGGCGGGCTTAAAAAACTTGAAGCCATGTTTCTTATAGAAAGAAATGATTTTCTGAGAGGGCTTAATGGATATGATGCGGTAAAACTCTGGCAGGCTTATCAGAAAGGAAGCATTGACAGTCTTGAAGTGCTCATAGCCTATAACAGAGCAGATACCGAGAATCTGTTTCAGCTTGCCAAGATTTTCTACGAAATATTACGTGCTCAGTCTGGCATTGATAAGCTTATTGATAATGGAACACTTAACACAGCTTAAAAAATTTATAAATTACCTTCTTACAGAGAAGGCACTTTCCATAAATACAGTAAAGTCTTATGAAAATGATTTAAAAGGTTTTTTCAGATATATTGAAAAAAATAAAATTTTTTATGCTGATTGCAAAAAAGAAAACATAATTAACTATCTTTTAGAATTAAAGGAAAGAGGATATAGTTCAGCTTCCATTGCAAGAATTCTTTCTTCTGTGAAGCAGTTTTTCAGATTTCTCATTCTTGATAGCATAATATCTCATGACCCTACAGAAGGACTCAGATCACCCAAACCCTGGCTCAGGCTTCCAAAAGCACTTGAAACCGATGAAGTGAGAAGACTACTTTCAGTAATTTTTGAAAGCAAATATTTTTTTAGAGACATTGTAATGCTTGAACTTATGTATGCCTCTGGATTAAGGGTCAGTGAACTTATAAAGCTTAAATTAAGTGATATAAATTTTGAAGCAGGATTTATAAGAATTAAAGGCAAGGCAGATAAAGAAAGGGTTGTTCCTGTTGCACAGCGAACCATTGAAAGAATCAGAAATTATTTAACATTACTCAGACCAAGACTTCTTAAAGAGAGGACTTCTGATTATGTTTTTCTGAATAACAGAGGCAAGCCAATGACACGTCAGAGGTTCTGGCAGAATTTAAAGGCAATGGGTAAGCTTGCAGGTATAAATGTAACGCCACATATGATAAGGCACAGTTTTGCAACTCACTTGCTTGAGGGCGGAGCGGATTTGAGGTCTCTTCAGAAAATGCTCGGTCACAGTGATATCTCTACAACACAGATATATACAAAAGTCTCAATGGATAGACTTCGCAGGGAATATCTTAAGCATCATCCAAGAGCTAAGTAGATGATCCATTATTTTTAAGCCAGACAACCCTCTGGGGAAAAGGGATTTCAATTCCTTCTTCCTTAAAACGTTTGAATATTCTTTTTCTTAGCTCATGCTGTACAGAATACTGATCAACAAATTCCCTCACTTGACAAACAACAGTAAAATCAAGAGAACTTTCACCGAATCCAGGAATAAATCTTACAAATGGTTCAGGTTCGCTGAGTAGCCCTGGAACTTCTTTTGCAGCTTTTTTTATTTCATCAATTAATATTTTTTCAATTTTCTCAGGGTCTGATGAATAGCTAACATTAATTGGAATCAGAAGTGATGTTCTCTTTTCGGGAAGGAAATAATTTACAACTATGCTCTGGGCAAGCTTACTATTCGGAATTATTATCATGTTGTTTGAAAGCATTCTTATTCTTGTTGTTCTCCAAGAGATATCTTCCACATATCCTTCCTGACCTGTTTCAAGACGAACAAAATCTCCAATTCTTACGGATTTCTCAGCCATAATATGAATTCCTGCAAAGAGATTTTCAAGAGTATCCTTAAGAGCAAGGGCAACTGCCAGTCCACCGATCCCGAGTGCAGTAATTAATGGAGCTATGGAAACATCAAAAATATTAAGTATAACTATTAAACCAATTATATAAATTGCACCCTTAAGAATTGTATTCAGCAGTCCAGTTGACGGGACAGATACTGATGTGCGCTGAATGTAATCAGTAAAAAGCCTGCTTACAAGATTTGCACAGGTGACGGTTATTGATAAAATTATCAATACATAAATTGCTTTATTAAAATAGAGAGAATATTTTGAGGAGATTTCTGATACATATAATCCAGTATAAAGTGCTATTCCAGCAGCCCAGAGGATTGAAGGGGTTCTGATTGTTTTAATTATAAGGTCTTCAAGACCTGTTCTTTTCCTTTCAGTCCATCTATGAATGGATTTAAATAAAACTGCTCTAAATGCTAATAAAACTGCCAATGCAAAAAGTGAAATAAGAACAGGTGTTATTATCCTTTCAATTGCCATAAAATTTTATCTTTCAGATACCAAAACTTTTTTAGAAATTGTATATTCTTTCAAAGCTTCGTAAACTTCTTCCTCTGCTACAATGCTTCCTCCAGGTCTTGCATACAGATAAACAGGAGCCATACCATTTACAGCAAGCCTGACATCTTCAACCATCTGTCCGGCATTGAACTCAACAACTATAAAATTCTCAATTTCTTTTGCAAGCTCTTTTAAGGGTTCTTTCGGGAATGGGAATAATGTAATAGGTCTTAAAAGTCCTATTTTAATACCTTCCTGCCTTAATTTTCTTATTGCTGAGATACAGACCCTTGCGGCAGAGCCAAAAGCTACAATAACAGAGTCAGAATCATCAATAAAGTATGTTTCATATTTTACTTCTTTTTCCTTCCACTCTTTATATTTTTCCTGAAGCTTCCAGTTATGCCTTTCAAGCTCGCCCTCACCCAAAAACAGACTCTTTATAACTCTTGGGGGCCTTTGTTTTGCTCCTGTTAATGCCCATGAGGATTTATCAAATATTTTTAATTCAGGCAGTCTTGGCACAACTGGTTCCATCATCTGGGCAATTATTCCGTCTCCTAAGATCATTACAGGAGTTCTCCACTCATCAGCTTTTTCAAATGCTAAAATTGTGTAATCCCAGAATTCCTGTACACTGAATGGAGCATAAACAAGAAGCCTGTAATCACCATGTCCGCCACCTTTCACAGCCTGAAAATAGTCTGCCTGACTACCGGATATATTTCCAAGCCCTGGACCACCTCGCATTATATTCACAATGACTGCAGGAAGTTCTGCTCCCGCAAGATAGGATACTGCTTCCAGTTTTAAACTTATTCCTGGTGAGCTTGAAGAAGTCATTGCTCTAAAACCACAGGCACTGGCACCATAAACCATGTTTATCGCAGCAATTTCACTTTCCGCCTGAATAAATATTCCTCCTACTTCCGGTAATCTTTTTGATAAATATTCAGGGATTTCATTTTGAGGCGTGATAGGGTATCCCGCATAAAATTTTAATCCAGCTTGCACAGCAGCCTCAGCAATTGCCTCGTTTCCTTGCATTAAGAGTTTATTCATTTCAGCCTCCATGAATACATATTTTAAAAAATTTTTTTATTTTAACACATTATTGATATAATGAATTATGAGGCTTAAACCTGCATTGTTATTCATTTTACTGCTTTTAGCAGGATGTGCAACCCTGCCAAAATCTCTTGAGGATATTCCAGCATTAAGAGATGTTTCATTTTCTGCTGTAAAGAATAATCAGGAAAAATATATGGATGCCACTATTTTGTGGGGTGGAAGAATTATAAACTGTGTTAATACCCAGGATGGAACAACTTTTGAAATTCTTTATCTGCCTCTTGACAGAGAAGGTTATCCTGCAGAGAGTGATGCTTCTGAAGGAAGATTTATAGTTGTCTCTAAAAATTTTCTTGACTGTGCAGTTTATGAAAAGGGTAGATATCTAACAGTTGCTGGGAAGTTTAAAGGTTTAAAAGAAGGAAAAATTGACGGAATGTCATACAGTTTTCCATTGCTTGAAGCTCAGGCAACATACCTATGGAAAAGACCAAAGCTATATTATTACAACTGGAGACCTTCAATATGGTTGTGGTATGGCTCTCCCCATTGGTGGTTTGAATACGGTCCATGGTAAGTGAAGTCTCTGTATGGGAAATATAACAATACTGTCTGAAAAAATAGTAGGTAAAATTGCTGCTGGAGAAGTTGTTGAAAGACCAGCCTCTGTAGTTAAGGAACTCCTGGAAAACTCAATAGATGCCCGGGCAAGTTCTGTTTCGGTTTTTATAAAAGAATATGGAATATCAGAGATAAAGGTTATTGATGATGGAGAAGGAATCTACAGGGAAGATGTTCCGATCGCATTTCAGAGGCACGCAACAAGTAAAATAAAAAATGAAGAAGATCTTTTCAGTATTCAAACTCTTGGTTTTCGTGGTGAAGCTCTTTATTCAATCGCTCAGGTAAGCAAATTAAGAATTGTTACCCAGCATAAAGATGAAGATACCGGAACAGAGCTTTATATAATTGGTGGAAAGATTTTTGAAAACAAGCCCGCCTTCACAAAAGGAACTACTGTAGAGGTAATGGATCTCTTTTTTAATACTCCTGTGAGACGCAGTTTTCTAAAGTCTTCCTTTACTGAAAGGGCACATATTATTGAAACTGTTCAGAAATACTGCCTTGCATATCCTGAGATCTCATTTCTTCTTATTATAGATGGACAGGAAATTTTAAATACTCCTCAGGTTAAATCACTTCATGAAAGAATTATTCAGATTTTCGGTGCGGAGTTTGTGGAGAGGCTTAAATTCAGAAAAATTTCAAAAGATGGATATAAAATTGAAATATTTTTAGGTTATGAAGAAATGTTAAGAAAGCAGAAAACAAACCAGTTAATTTTTGTGAATCGAAGACCTGTAAGAGACCCTTTTATAGTGAGCACTATATACAAAGCTCTTCAGATAAAAGAAAATCATCCACAGTTTTTAATTTTTATAACTGCCTCCTCTGAATATATAGATTTTAACATCCATCCTGCAAAGAAAGAAGTAAGATTTCGGGAACAGCAAAAGATTCATCAGCTAATTTTTAAAATGTTGCAGGCGGATTTCATTCAATCAAATGTTTCAGAAAAAATTACTGAATGGAAGTCTGAACCTGAAATGGAAACAATTTTTAACAATCAGGAAATTTTTCAGTCTTTCATTCTTGGTGATTCAATCGTTGTAATTCTGCAATCCGATGGATTGCTCTTTGTTGACTATCATGCTGCACATGAAAGAGTTAATTTTGAAAAAATTTTAAATAAAATAAAGCTACAAATAGTGAAACTCGTCTTTCCCCAGATTATAAATTTAAATACAAATGAATATTTTTTAATTAAAGAAAATCTTCATATCCTTAATGAACTCGGCATAGAGGCTGAAGATTTCGGGAAAAACTCAATAATTGTAAGAGCCATCCCTGATGTTCTTAAAAATTCTGACATTGCAGGAATAATTGAAAGTATTGCAAATACCATTAAAGAAGACACAGTAAAGCCTGATTTTATTGATTTAAAAAAGAAAATCGCAGCAACAGTAGCATGTCACAGTTCATTAAGGTCAGACAATAAAGTTACTCCAGGGGAGCTTAAGATACTTTTAAAGGAACTTGAAAAAACTTCAGACCCTGAACACTGTCCTCATGGCAGACCTCTAAAAAGATTCATTTCTATGAATGAGATAAAAAAATGGTTTTTAAGATAGTTATGTAAACCGTCATAAAGAAATCAGAGACTGTCAAAAAGTTGGCATAGGGATAGTTCTTTTGTGTTATTATTGTTCAAAAAGGGGATGTTAAATTCTGGCATAAACTATGCTAAATATTTTAAATTTAAGAAAAGGGTTAAGGAGGGATGTTTATGGCAGTGGACAAAAAGCCAAAACTAACTGAGGATGAAGAAAAAGAAATTCAAGAGGAGCAAAAGGAAAAACCAAAGAAAAAAATTAAGATTTTACCAATTGTTATTGCATTGGTTGCTTTAGCAGCAGTTGCGGTGGGAGCTTATTTTCTATCACCTGTTTTATTTTCAGGCAAATCAGCAGAATCGGAAAAAGCTACAGAAACAAAAGCAATAGAAGGTGTAAACTTTAGTTTGGAACCATTTGTCGTTAATTTAATGGATCAGGGAGGAACAAAGTATCTCAAGGTTTCTGTACAACTTGAGCTTTCAAATCCAAAGATAAGCGAGAATGCTAAAAACAAAACACCTCAGATAAGGGATGCAATAATAACTCTTCTTACGAACAAAACCTCAGAGGAACTGATAACTCCTGAAGGAAAACTGCTTCTTAAGGATGAGATAAAGCAGAGGGCGAATCAGATTCTCGGAGAAGGTAATGTTATAAATGTTTATCTAACAGATTTTGTGATGCAGTAAAATGTCAGACGAGATTTTATCACAGGAAGAAATTGATGCCTTATTGAAGGGTATAGAAGGGGGAGAAGTTGAAACTGAAACAGCAGAAGCTCCTACAGGGATAAGACCATATGATTTCACAACTCAGGAGAAGATTGTTCGTGGAAAAATGCCAACCCTTGATATTATTAATGAGCGTATTGCAAGAAATTTCAGATTAAACCTTTCAGCAGATCTAAGAAAAGTTGTAGAAGTTATCAATGTTAATGTCAAAATAACAAAATTTTACGACTTCTTACGTTCTGTTCCATTTCCTTCAAGTTTAAATATCATAAAACTTGAACCTCTCAGAGGTTTCAGTCTTGTAGTTTTTGATGCACCCATGATTTTCAATATAATAGAGTTTTATTTTGGTGGAACAGGTAAAAGGCATTACAAGCCAGAAGGAAGGGAGTTCACTTTTATTGAGCAGAGAATGATACATAAGATTGTAATGATGTTTCTTGACTGTATAAATGAGGCTTGGAAACCAATCTTTCCTGTAAAACCGCAGTTTATCAGAAGTGAAATGAATCCACAATTTGTCACAATTGTTACTCCTGTGGATCTGGTTATAGAAACAGAGTTTACTATTGAGGTGGAAACAAGAGAGTGCAAAATTATGGTGTGTATACCTTATGCTTCTGTTGAACCAATAAAGGATAAGCTTTATAGTGCTTTTCTTGCAGACAGGGATGAGATGGATATGAAATGGATAGGAAGGATTATAGCCCAAATAAAAAGCTTAACTGTTCAATTAGAGGCCGTTCTTGGCAAAACAACAATAGATTTTAAAACATTATTAGATCTTAAAGTAGGAGATATTATAACCCTTCAGAAAAGAGTAGAAGAGGATGTTGATGTTATTGTTGAAGGTATTCATAAATTTAAGGGGAAGTTTGGCACTTATAAAGGAAATTATGCTGTAAAGATCACAAAGGAGGCATAAAATGGAAGAGAAAGAAATTCAAGAAAAAGCTGAAGAAGAATCTGAAGAAGAACTTGATATGGCAAAGGCTCTTGAGATGGAAAAAGCAATGAAAGCAGCAGAGGAAGTTCAAACTCCTCAGATGGATGAGTTTACTCCTTCTCAAGAAAAGCCTGCTTTGAGAGATATAAATTTCATTCTTGATATTCCTCTTGAGCTCACAGTTGTCATTGGCAGGGCAAAAGTTATTGTTCAGGAACTTCTTCAGTTAACACAGGGTTCTGTTGTAGCTCTTGAAAAACTTGCTGGTGAACCGATGGAAGTTTATGTTAATGGAAAACTCATTGGTAAGGGAGAGGTTGTTGTGGTAAATGAAAGATTCGGAATAAGACTCACAGATATTATAAGTCCTCAGGAAAGAGTTAAACAGCTTGGATAGGTAAAAAATGGAATATTTAAAGATTATACTTTCCCTGTTGTTAATTATTGCATCCGGTTGTCTTTTATTGAGAGTAATGAAAAATAAGATTAATCCAGGTAAAGGTTTCATCCAGGTGATTTATTACCAGCCAATAGGGTATAAAAAGGGTATAGGAGTAGTAAAAGCTTTTGATGAATATCTTCTTGTTGGGATATCAGAAAACGGAATCAATCTCATAAGTAAACTTGATTATACAAAGATAAAGGCAGTTTTTGAGGATGAATCTTCACAGAAAAAACCTTCATGGCAAAAAATTTTTAAAAGAGGCATATTCAGTCTTCTTTTATTCTTTATTCCTTCAGTATGTTTTTCGGCGCCTCAGGCATCTACAGGGGGTGGATTATTTGGATTTTCCTCAGCTGTTGATCTTGTTGTTTTTATAACACTTCTTAGTTTTCTGCCAGCAATTCTGATTATGATGACATCTTTTACAAGAATTGTAATTGTTCTTTCACTTTTAAGACAGGCACTGGGAACACCTGCTGTGCCCCCAAATCAAGTAATAATAGGGCTTGCACTGTTTCTGACACTTTTCATTATGTCTCCAACTGTTGACAGAGTTTACAATGAAGCATATATCCCACTTTCAAAAAAAGAAATAACAATGCAGGATGCTATAACAAAAGCTTCAATTCCTTTTAAGGAATTCATGTTAAAGCAAACAAGACAGAAAGACCTTGCTCTTTTTCTCAAGCTTTCAAAGGCAGAGGCTAAACCTGAAACTCCTATGGATTTGCCAATGAAGATAGTCGTTCCAGCATTTGCTCTTGGAGAACTCAAAAGAGCATTTGAGATAGGATTTCTAATATTCCTTCCATTTCTTGTTATTGATATCGTTGTTGCAAGTATATTGCTTTCAATGGGAATGTTCATGGTTCCACCTGTGATGATTTCAATGCCATTTAAACTTTTGCTTTTTGTTCTTGTTGATGGATGGCAGTTGATAATCGGCTCACTTGCTGGAGGGTTTAAATGACAGTAGAGTTTTTAAACTATATATCAAAACAAACACTTGAGACAGTTCTTCTTGTTGGCGGTCCTGTGCTTCTTGTAAGTCTTCTTGTTGGTGTGCTGATAGGCTTATTTCAGGCAATAACCCAGCTTCAAGAGATGACAATAAGCTTTGTTCCGAAAGTTATAGCTGTTTTTTTAACACTTCTTATTACTCTTCCATGGATTGTCAATATAATGACGAAGTTTACAAGGGGAATTTTTGAAAATCTTCCTTTGTATGTAAAATAAAATGAATTATTTAGAACTTCTTACAGAAAACCTTTATAAATTTATTCCTGTTTTCATAAGGATTTCAACAATTCTGTTTTTTCTTCCATACATCGGTAGCAGAACAGTACCGATAATGTTCAGGTTCTTTTTTGCCCTTTCTCTGTCCTTTGCAGTAATACCTTTTTTGCCTGATAAAGAAGAAAATCTTTTTATTTCTTTGTTAAATGCAGTAATTTTTGGTCTGGCTATAGGACTAATTACAAGACTAATAATAGCAGCTGTTGAAATAGCATCTCAATGGATGAGTATACATATAGGCTTTACAGTAGCTAATGTTTTTAACCCTCAGTTTGGAGAACTTATGGGTCCACTAAGCATTTTCTATGAAATGTTCACAATAGCTCTTTTTTTCTCTCTTGATCTGCATCTCAGTCTTGTAGAGACTGTCATAAAAACATTTTATATGCCTGCAAAATTAACAATTTTGGGAAATGTTATAGAGTTTTCCTATTTAATGTTTCCACTTGCCCTGAAACTTTCAGCACCTGTGCTACTTGTTCAGGTTCTAATGAATATAGGGCTTGGATTTTTGACAAGAATCATGCCACAGGCAAATGTTTTTTTTGTTGGTTTTCCTCTTTTGCTTGCAACTGGAGTTGCTGTGATGTGGTTGAGCATTCCAATTTTTACAATGGTTCTTTCTAAGGCTTTTTTAAATCTTAAGAATACTTTAATAATGCTTTTAAGGTGAAAAGATGCCAGAGCAACTGCAGGAAAGAACAGAACAGGCTACCCCCAGAAGAAGAGAAAAGGCACGTCAGAAAGGCGAGGTTCCAAGAAGTAGAGAACTTACAGGTATAGCTGGCACATGGATGATTTTTTTATATTTTGTTTTTTCAAAAGAATTTATCACCTCTGCAATACTGCATATAAAAGAATCTCTTATAAGAGTTAAAAATCCAGATTTTATTAGTGGAGCAATCCTTCAGAGCTTAAGACAGGAAATGAAGTGGTTTTTTATTCTATTTGTTCCTGCTGGAGCAGTTCTTGTTTTCGGAGTTTTGCTTGTGCATTTTATTCAAACAGGTTTTCTTTTTACAGGCGCTCCACTGGTGCCTGATTTTTCAAGAATTGATCCAATAAAGGGTATAAAGAGATATTTTTCCCTTAATGCATTATTTGAAACAGTGAAGGGCATTCTTAAAATCCTGGCTCTGGGTTTTGTTATATACATTGTTTTAAAGAAGGATGTCAATATTTTGCCACTTATCATTGATATGGATGTAAAAACCATAACGGATATCAGTTTTCAAAAAATATTTCAGCTTGTTCTTGCATGTCTCATTATGCTTACTGTTTTTGCAGGTATAGATTTTGCTTATCAGAAATGGCAGTATGAGAGGAACTTAAGAATGACAAGACAGGAACTTAAAGAAGAGTTTAAAGAAACAGAGGGTTCTCCACTGGTTAGAGCGAGAATAAGAAGCCTGCAGAGAGAAATGGCTCGTAGAAGAATGATGCAGGAAGTTCCAAAGGCAGATGTTGTCATTACAAATCCTTTACATATTGCTGTATGCATAAAATATGATCCTCAGGAAATGAATGCTCCAGAGGTTGTAGCAAAGGGAGCAAATATTCTTGCTGAAAGAATAAAAGAGGTAGCAAGACATGCAGGAGTTCCAATATATGAGAACAAACCCCTTGCAAGAGCACTTTACAGGATACCAATTGGACAAGAGATACCAGAAACACTTTATAAAGCAGTTGCAACAATTTTAGCAGCAGTTTACAGAATTAAAGGAAGGCAGGTAGCATGAGGTTTCTCAGTTACATAAAAAGCGATGTTCTTATTGCTGTCGGAATTATTGTAATCCTGATATTTATGATTGTTCCCATTCCACCTTTCATGCTTGATCTTTCACTTACAATGAGTATAACTTTTTCAATCCTGATTATTCTTGTTGCATCATATGTGAGAAGACCTCTTGATTTCTCAGTTTTTCCTTCAGTTTTGCTCATTGCCACGCTTTTAAGGCTATCCTTAAATATTGCTTCAACAAGGCTTATTCTCACACGTGGAGAACTCGGGACAGAAGCAGCTGGAAAGGTTATTAAAGCTTTTGGAGAGTTTGTGGTAAGTGGAAACTTTGTGGTCGGTCTGATTATTTTTCTGATTCTTGTAATCATAAACTTTATAGTTATTACTAAGGGCGCAGGTAGAATTGCTGAAGTATCAGCCCGTTTTACACTTGATGCAATGCCAGGCAAGCAGATGAGCATAGATGCAGATCTTAACGCAGGTCTGATAGATGAGAAAGAAGCAAGGCATAGAAGAGAGGAAATAAGCAGGGAGGCAGATTTTTATGGAGCAATGGATGGTGCTTCTAAATTTATTCGTGGAGATGCTATTGCAGCGATAATAATCATGATTATAAACATCATAGGTGGAATTCTTATTGGAGTGCTCCAAAAAGGAATTTCAGTGGCAGATGCTGTCAGAACATATGTAATACTTACTATAGGTGATGGACTGGTAGCACAGATTCCTGCTCTGATAACCTCAACTGCAGCAGGTATTGTTGTAAGCAGGGCAGCAACAGAGTCAAATCTCGGACATGATATTGTTCAGCAGCTTTTTAAAAATCCAAAGACACTTGCTACAGCAGGAGCAGTTTTGCTTCTACTTGGTTTGATACCCGGTTTACCACATCTTCCATTCATAATTATTGCATTAATCTCAGGTGCGATTGCTTACATACTGTTAACAAAAGAAAAGAAGGAGGAGGAGATTCTGCCTCCACCAGAAGAAAAACCTTCTGCAGAACCCCAGCTTGAAAGTCTTTTAAGGGTTGACCCAATTTCTCTTGAAATAGGATACAATCTCATTCCTTTAGTTGAGGGAGAAGGCTCACTTGTTGAAAGAATTCGCTCTTTAAGAAAACAGATAGCAATAGAGATGGGTTATATTATTCCATCAATTCACATAAAGGACAACTTGATGTTAAAACCATCTCAGTACAATATCCTAATTAAAGGAGTTGAAGTTGCTCGAGCTGAGATAATTCCTGGAAGATTTCTTGCAATTGGTGCTCGTATAGGTGCTGAAATTGAAGGAATACCAACTAAAGATCCAGCATTTGGAGTTGATGCAGTATGGATTGAAGAAAAAGATGTCTCAAAGGCACAGACACTTGGTTTTACTGTTGTTGATGCTCCGTCAGTCATTGTAACGCACCTCAGGGAAATATTGAGAAACTATGGATATGAACTTCTTGGAAAGCAGGAAGTTCAGAGATTGCTTGATAATCTTGCAAAAACTCATCCGAGAGTTGTTGATGATCTTGTTCCAGGTCTATTGAATCTCTCTCAGGTTCAGAAGGTTCTCCAGAATCTTTTAAGAGAGAGGGTTTCCATCAAGGATTTGCAGACGATACTTGAGTGTCTTTCAGAGTATGCAAATATAACAAAGGATCCTGAAATTTTAACAGAATATGTAAGGCAGGCACTGTCAAGACAGATAACAAAGAGTGTTCAGAATCCTGACGGCTCAATATCAGTTATTCTACTTGATCCATCACTTGAAAGAAACTTTGTGGAGTCTTTACAAACAACTCCGCAGGGCACGGTTTTTGCTCCAGATCCTGCATTGATGGAAAAGGTTACTGAAAATATAAAGAGAGTTGCAGATGAAGCAACAATAAAAGGATATCAGCCAGTTTTAATATGTTCTCAGGCAATAAGAAGATTTATAAAGAGGGCAGTAGAAAGAGTGTCTCCCGCACTGCCTGTTATCTCTCCTCAGGAAATATTATCGGGAGTAAAAATATATATGCTTGCTACAGTAAAATCTGATTAGGAGGTAATTGTATGAAAATAAAAAAATTTCAGGGAAAAAGTTTCAAAGAAGTCTTAGAAACAGTTAAAAAGGAAATGGGAGTTGATGCAGTTATTCTTTCAAGCACTGTCCGAAAAGACCAGGTCTCTGGAAGTTCTTATATAGAGATTACAGCAGCACTTGATGAGGCATATGATGGGGCTTTTTTCTTAAACTCTGATGAAAAAAAAGTTTTAGACAGCGGTTTATTTAGTGAGATAGAGAAGTTGAAAGAGGAGATGTGTTTTTTAAGAGAAAGTATAAACACTTTCTTTCCGTGTTTGCAGGATAATTCAAAGAAAGGACTTTACAGTTTTCTTATAAAAAATGGTGTTGATGCCCATCTTGCTCTTTTACTTTTGGAAAGGGCTAATAATATGGATGAACTAAGAGAGTTACTTGAAACTGAGCTAAAAATTAGTAGAACATCTTTTTTTGATGAAAGGGGTTTTGTTTTTTACGGACTTCCAGGAGCAGGAAAAACCACCACAATTTTTAAAATGGCTAAGCTTTTCAGAGAAAGGAAAGAAAAATTTATAATTGTCTCTCTTGATCGCAGGATAAGTTCTGTAGCCCGTATAAAAGAGATGGCATTAAAACTTAAGTGTGATGTAAAGGTGCTTAAAGACTTAAATGAACTTTACAGAATTGTTCACAATAACTCTAACAAGGTAAAATTACTTATTGATACTCCGGGTGACAGCAATATGAAATTTGTTTCTGAATTAAAGGATTTACTTAAAGATTCCTCTGTTAAGAGATGCTACTTAGTGGATGCATCAATGTCAACACAGTCAAGCATTAAAGCCTTTAAAACAGTTGATTTAAAAGCAGTTGACTGCATAGGATTTACAAAACTTGACCTGGCATATCCTTATGGAACAGTTTATAATCTTTCTGTGTTTTCAGGTAAGCCTGTCTGTTTTCTTACATCAGGCAGTTGTGAAAATGGAGCTAAAATTTATTCTCCAGAAGTTATGACTAACCTGATTCTTGGAGGGCTTTGTGAAAATTAATATCCCGAGAATTATAGCTGTTTCAAGTGGAAAAGGAGGTGTTGGAAAAACAAATTTTGTAACAAATATTGCTCTCATTTTCAGTAAGATGCAGAAAAGAGTGCTTCTTATGGATGCTGATGTAGGTTTAAGTAATATTGATATAATGTTTGGTATAGCACCAAAATTTAATATAAAACACCTACTTGCAGGTGAAAAATCAATTAAAGATATCATTGTTAAAACATCAGAGGGCGTTGATATCATTCCTGCAAGTTCAGGAATAAGAGAGCTAACACAGCTTACAGTACAACAGAAGATGAAGATTATACAGGAACTTGAAAGCCTTGACAGTGACTATGATATTTTTCTTATTGATACAGGAGCTGGGATATCGGATAATGTAATTTTTTTCTGTTCTGCTGCCCATGATAATATAATTATTGTAACGCCTGAACCAACATCTATTGCAGATGCATATGCATTAATTAAACTGCTTTATAAAGAACACGGAGAGAGGAATTTTCGCATAATAGTCAATAATGTAAAGAATTTGACAGAAGCAAGAGATACATTCAGGAAACTTTCAATGGTGGCTGAAAGATTTCTCGGTATAAATCTTGACTGGCTTGGAGCACTTCCAGGTGATGAAAAAATAAAGGAAGCCATTGTCTCACAAAAACCTTACATAAATCTTTATCCTTCCTCTGAATTTTCAAAAAAACTTTATGATATCGCAAAACAGATTCTTAAAAGGGAGGTAAATCTTTTAAAAGGAGGGATGCAGTTTTTCCTTAAAAAAGCTTCAGGCTCATAATATGTTTTATTCTGAAGATGAGAAAGAAAGACTTATCAAACAGTTTTTACCAAAAATAAAGCATTATGCTTTAAGATACTATCATATTGTTCAGTCAGTATTAGAACTGCAAGACTTAATCTCTGCTGGAATAAAAGGATTGCTTGAAGCATTGAATAAATACAATCCCTCACTTAATGTTCCTCTTTCTGCTTTTATAGAGCATAGAGTAAGAGGTGCAATTCTTGATGAGATTCGCTCACTTGATTTTTTTTCAAAGGAGTTCCGAAAAAAAATTGAAGATGTAAAAAAAGCTTATAAGGATTTAAAAAATACTGGCAGAGAACCAACAGATGAGGAAATGGCAGCTTACTTGAATATTACTGAGAAGGAACTGATAGAAGTTTATCAGAGTGTAAAAGCTTCTGACATAGTAAGTCTTGATGAGTACATAACCGGACAGAACGGCAGCAAATTAAGCATGTATGAAGTTTTATCCGATGAAAGGAATGTTTTTGAAGAAATAAGACTTCAAGAAGTCTGTGAGAAGTTATCACATGCAATTGATAAACTTTCAGAAACAGAAAAAATTATTATCTCTCTTTATTACTATGAAGAACTAAATATGAAAGAGATTGCTCAAATAATGGGAGTTTCTTTATCCAGAGTGAGTCAGATTCATGGTAAGGCTTTAATAAAACTCAAAAATCTTCTTGAAAGTGAAAAAATCTGATTTGTTATAATAAAAAATGAAAAATTTAAAGAAATTAATTTTAAAATTACTTAGTGATCCAAAGCCTTCAGAGAGAAGAAAGGCTGCAGAGGAGCTTGCTCAGGCTGATGAGAGAGCAGTTTATCCATTAATTAAAGCCCTAAAAGATTCAAATACTGCTGTTCAGGAAGCTGCAACTCAGTCCCTTATTTATATTGGGCTGAAAGACAGCTTGATGTTAAATTCAGGTGAATTTGTTACATATATGGTTATTCCCATTTTAAGAGAGGAAGAAGCTTACCTGAGAAATACAGCAATTTTAATAATAAAGGAAATCGGGCACAAAGCTCCTCATTTAATCACCAAACTTCTTAATGACAAAGACCCTGATATAAGAAAATTTGCTCTTGATTTACTTTCTGAAATAAAAAGGGGATTTAATCCTTCAGTAATATTACCTTTACTGAAAGACAAAAACAGCAATGTGAGGGCATCTGCAGCAAAGGCTATTGGAGAGCTTGGATACAGAGAAGCAATCCCTGCACTTATAGATAGTTTAAAAGATGAAGAATGGGTTGTTTTTTATGTTTTGCATGCACTTGCTCAACTCAAAGCAGAACAAGCTATAAATGCTATAGGAGAACTTCTTTTAAGCACAGACTCCCTTTTAATTAGAGCAGAAGCAATAGAGACATTAGGGAAAATAGGCAGTGAAAAGGTTGCAGAACCTCTATTAAAATATTTCCCTCTTGCAACAAAGGATGAAAAAAAAGAGATCGTTAAAGCTCTTATAGGAATAGGTATAATCCCGGATGGACAGAATTTAAAGGAAGAGATTCTTTCTATTTTTAAAGAACAGGAATGGGATGAAAAGCATATAGCTTTAAAAGGTATAAAGTTAGCAAATCTTACAGAGGCAGTTTCTTTCATTGTAGAAGAAGCTGGAGCTCTTGATCCAGGTTGTTTTGATTATGAAGAAAAAATCCAGGTTTTGCAGGAGACTCTTCTTTCTATTGACTCTGAAGAGGAACTTATATCTTTAATTGAAAAAAACAAACTTAAATATAGAGCAAAAGCCTTTGTTATAGAAACTCTTGGTAAATTAAGAAGTAAAAAAGCCGTCCCAATTCTTATAAAATTTCTTGATGATATAAAAAGAGATATAAGAATAGCCTCTGCAAAAGCACTTGGTGAGATCGGAGACCAGAAAGCTTCACACCCCCTTATAAAAAAGACTATTGAGGATGAGGATGCAAATGTTAGAAAAGCAGCAATACAAGCTTTAGGAATAATAAGAGCTCCGGAAGCTTATAAAGTCCTTATCAAGGCACTTGACAGAGAAATATATCCAGATGTTATTGAAACAATTGTCTCAGCTCTTATATCAATTGATCAGGGAAAATTTTTAAAAAACTTAAAGTCTTATAAAAGAGAGATTAAAAAGGCTCTGGCAGGACTGACTTATTCAATAGATATTTTGAATATACTTGTTCAGTGCGAAGACAGAGAAGTCCAGAAGGCAGCTTTATATGGACTTGGAAGGCTCGCTACAGAAGAGGCTATAAGTAAAATTCTTGAATTTATTAAATCTGAAGACAGAGAATTAAAAAAAGCAGCTATTGTTGCTCTGGGAGAGGCTAATTTTTACTCTGATGAACTATTTCAATGTCTTAAAGACGAAGACCCATGGGTAAGATACTTTGCTGTAAAATCAGTTCATAAAGCTTCCGATCCTCAAATTTTACTGGAAAAGCTTACACCCCTTTTGGATGACCCTTTTCCTCCTGTTGTAATTGCCACTGTAGAGGCTTTATCAGAGATAGTAACTTCTGAGACCAAAGAACTGTTACTTTCAAAAATAAACCATCCTGACAGAACTGTAAGAAAAAAAATAGAAGAGGTTATTCAAAAAATATGAATACTTCTTCACCTTCTTATAAGATGATACCAGATGAAATTTTTGTCCAGTTGAGAGATTTTATTTATGAAAAAACAGGAATATATGTGCCTGACAGTAAGAAATATTTTCTTGAAAATAGGCTGAGCAGAATTTTAAAAGAGAGGAATTTACAGAATTTTGAGGATTACCTTTATTTCTTAAAATACAGTGCAAATAAGCATGATTTATCAAGACTTTTTGACTCAGTTACAACAAAAGAAACATTTTTTTTCAGAGAACCACAGCAGTTTGAGGTATTTATTGATATTCTTCTTCCAGAGATTATAAAAGAAAACTTTCAGAAAGGAAGAAAGGATATAAAAATCTGGTCTGCTGCGTGCTCAACAGGTGAAGAGCCTTACACTATTGCCATGCTTTTGCTTGAAAAATCTGAAGCGGCTTTATTTAAAAAGGAGATATATGCTTCTGATATAAGTGAAAGTGCTTTAATCTCAGCCAGAAGAGGCATGTATAGTGCATACTCTGTAAGAAACATTCCACAGCAGTATTTGGTAAAATATTTTAAAGATTCAGAAGGAGTATATGTTCTTTCAGATACCGTAAAATCAATGGTAAAGTTTATGAATATAAATCTTGTAGATGAGAAAGATGTTAGACAGCTTAAAGGAATTGATATAGTATTCTGCAGGAATGTATTGATATATTTTGATGATAAAGCGAAGAAAAAAGCTGTCTCACTTATTTATGATGTATTAAAACCAGATGGTTATCTTTTTATTGGTACATCAGAAAGTCTGCATAACATTACAAGAGCTTTTCGTCCGATAGTTATAAATAAAGTTGTTGTATACCAGAAAGTTTAGTGGAGGATTTTATGAAGGTACTTGTGGTAGATGATGATAAAACAACGAGAAAAATGTTATCCTTAATTCTTAAAACTAAAGGTTATGAGGTTGTAACAGCTGAAAACGGTATAGAAGCATTGCAGAAATTAGGACTTGAAGAGATTAATCTAATTCTTATAGATATGAATATGCCCTATATGGATGGAATAGAATTCACAAAACAGGTAAGGGCAAATCAGCAGTTTTGCGAAATCCCGATTATTATGATAACAACAGAGGCAGATGAGGAAGAAAGAAAAAGAGCCTATGATGCAGGAGTTGATGACTATCTTATAAAACCTACAAATGCTACTGAGATTAGTGAAAGCATGAAAAAAATAATGAAGAAAATTTTCAGTAAAAATGTTTAGGAGGGGAAAATGTTTAACTATAAGATAAAAATACTTGTAGTTGATGACTTTCCAACAATGCGCAGAATTGTTAAGAATCTTCTTAAACAAATCGGCTTTGAAAATATAGATGAGGCAGAAAATGGAGAGGATGGGTTGAGAAAACTTCGTAGCAGTGAATATGGTCTTGTGGTATCTGACTGGAATATGCCTATCATGGATGGACTTCAGTTTCTAAAATCTATCAGAAGTGATCCGAATTTAAAAGATATACCATTTTTAATGGTAACAGCTGAGGCTGAAAAGGAAAAGGTAGTTGAGGCAATAAAGTCAGGTGTTGATAACTATATAGTTAAGCCATTTACTGGTGAGGTTTTAAAGGAAAAGCTTGAAAAAATTGCTCAGAAAAAACCTTCTCTTAAAGGAGGGTGAAGATGGCTGATGAGATGGATGAGATAATAAATGAGTTTATTGTTGAGGCTGAAGAAATTCTTGAGCAGCTTGATCCTCTTTTTGTAGAACTTGAACACAGAAGGCATGACCCAGACATAATTAATGAAATTTTCAGAGGAATGCATACCCTGAAAGGAGCTGCTGGTTTTTTAGGCTTTCAGGGAGTTGTTGATATTGCTCACAGAGCAGAAACAATTCTAAAGAAAATAAGAGAAGAAGAGATATCACCTACAACTGAAATTACTGATGCGATTCTGAAAGCTACTGACAGTCTTAGGGTTTTAATCTCAAAAATTAAAAATAAAGAAGAAGCAGAAGCAGACCAGTCAATTCTAAAAATGCTTGATGATGCTCTCCAGAAAGCCCTGACACAGAAACCTGAAGAGAAATTTGAAGAAATAACTGTGACTGAAAAACTTGAAGTAAAACCTTCAAAACCTGAGGAAATTGCTACTCAAATTCCAAAAGAAAAGGAAGTTGCTACACTAAGGGTTGATGTTGAAAGAATTGATAAGGTAATGGATCTAGCGGGAGAGATAGTTCTTGCACGTAACAGACTTCTGAATTTGGCTGCCAAACTTGAATCAAAATATGGAGGTGATGATCATGTTGAAGGACTTGTTGAAAGTGTGAGTTTTCTTGACAGAGTCACATCTGACCTTCAGCTTGCAGTGATGAAAATGAGGATGCAGCCACTTCAGAAGGTTTTTGTAAAGTTTCCAAGAATGGTCAGAGACCTTGCAAAAGCACTTGGTAAAGAAGTTGACCTTGAAATAATTGGTGAGGATACAGAGGTTGATAAATCAGTTATTGAGCATATTGGAGACCCTCTTGTTCACATAATAAGGAATTCAATAGACCATGGAATAGAGTTTTCAGAAGAAAGGATTTCAAAGGGTAAATCTCAAAAAGGCAAAATTGTAATAAATGCATATCAGAAAGGAACTCAAATTGTTATAGACATATCTGATGATGGAAAAGGTATAGACATTGAGGCTATTAAGGCAAAGGCAATAACAAGAGGACTCGTTACTGTTGAGGAAGCTGAAAAAATGTCAGATGATGCAATAATAAATTTAATTTTTCTGCCAGGCTTTTCAACAAAAGATATCTCAACAGAACTGAGTGGCAGAGGAGTTGGGATGGATGTTGTTAAATCAAATGTTGCAAAACTTAATGGTTATGTTGAAATATTCACAGAAAAGGACAGGGGAACAACCTTCAGGATAAGTCTGCCACTTACATTAGCAATAATTCAGGCAATGATGATTCAGGTAGGAGATGAAATATATGCCATACCACAATCCATGATAGAGGAAACATTGAGAGTTAGCATAAATGAAATAAAAGAAGTAACTGGTCAGAAAGTTTTGACTGTGAGAGAAAAAGTTTTGCCTCTTTTCATACTGAATGAAATTTTAGGAATTCCCAGACATGCAGAGTCTCAAAAAAGATATATTCTCGTTGCATCTGTAGGAGAAAAAAGATTCTGTATCTCTGTTGATTCTGTTTTAGGGCAGGAAGAGATTGTAATAAAAACAATAAACGGGATAGATTCTGAGGAATGTGGAATAATGGGAGCTACAATCACAGGAGATGGCAAAGTTGTTTTAATACTTGATCTTGCTGTGATTTCAAGAAAAGTTTTAACTGTAAAATAAATTTTAAGGAGTGTGAAATGAAACAATACATTGGTTTTATTCTTGAGGAGAATGAATATACTGTACCGATACTGAAGGTGCAGGAAATAATCAAAATACCTCAAATTACAAAAATGCCCGGTGTTCCGCATTATATTGAAGGCATTACAAATCTTAGAGGCAGGGTAATTCCTGTTGTGAATTTAAAAAAAATTCTTGGAATTCCTGAAGTTAACTCCGGCAGTAAAGTAATTGTTGTTTCTTCAGGTAGAATAACATTTGGTGCACTGGTTGATGATATTACCGGAGTTGTAAATATAGATGATTCTCAGGTAGAACCTGCTCAGGAATTAATACAACAGGGGCAGAATCAGGTAGAAGGAGTTGCCCGCTTGGGAGACAAATTGCTTGTTTTGCTTGATACAAAAAAACTGATTCCTTCTGAAGACCAGAGCCTTTTTGAAGAAGAGATAGTAGAGGTTCATGATGAAGGAGACAAAATTGAAGTGGTAAAAAAAGTTAGCGGTATTGCAGGAGAAGTAACAGTAACTGAAGTTATAGATCCTGTAAAATTTTATGAACAAAAGGGAATAACAAAGGATGATCCCAAATATGTTCTACTTGAGGAAATAACCAATTTTATGAATGCAGTTGCACAGGGAGATTATGAACAAGCAAATAAAATAATGAATAGCATAATTCAGAAAAGTCAGAGTGATTTATTCAACGAGGTAGGGAAAGTGGCACGAAAACTGCATGATTCATTAAAGAGTTTTAGAGAAGCAATTGATCCAAGATTAAAAGAAATAGCCACCGAACATATGCCAAGAGCAGTTGATCAGCTTCAGATGGTAATTGACAAAACAGAGGAAGCAGCCAATAAAACAATGGAAATTGTTGAAAAATATATTTTAAAAATGGATGATCTTGCAAATCATATAAGAGGGCTTCAAGGACCTGCAGAAAGCGTAGAATTCCTTAGAAAATTTAAAAATTCTCTTGAAGATGATTTAACAGAGATTATTACAACTCAGTCTTTTCAGGATCTGACAGGCCAGGTTCTTAAAAAAGTAATTACTCTTGTAGGAGACCTTGAGATTGAACTTATTCGTCTTATAACAACCTTTGGATTGAAAATTGAGGAAAAGGAAGTGGCAAAAAGGGATGTTGAAAAAGTAACACAGGAAGATGTTGATGAATTGCTTAAGGAATTCGGTTTTTAGGAGTTTTTATGATCAGGGTTTTGGTTGTAGATGACTCGGCTTTTATGAGAAAAGCTATTACATCAATGCTTCAGGAAGACCCTGAAATTAAAGTTATTGGTACAGCAAGGGATGGCGTTGAAGCAGTAGAGCTTACCGAGAAACTTAAACCTGATATTGTTACAATGGATGTTGAAATGCCCAAAATGGATGGAATATCAGCATTAAAAGAAATAATGCATAAGTATCCTGTTCCTGTTCTCATGGTCAGCTCTCTTACAACAGAGGGAGCAAAGGTCACACTTGAAGCCCTTGAACTTGGTGCTGTGGATTTTATACCGAAAAATCTTGCAGAGCTTTCAGTTAATATAGTTAAAATTAAAGGAATACTTCTTGAAAAGATAAAAACAATTGCCAGAAGAGGAATTATCAAAAGAAGACCTCCATTGAAGGAAAGAAAGGTTGAGACCCCAGGAGTGGAGATACCAAAAATTAGAATTACTGGGGAAAGAAAAGTTGGAATAGTCTCAATAGGAACATCAACGGGAGGGCCAAAGGCACTTCAGGAAATAATTCCTAAATTACCAAAGGGCTTTCCTGTAGCAGTAGTAGTGGCACAGCATATGCCACCTAATTTTACAAAAGCTTTTGCAGAAAGACTTGATCAGTTAAGTCAGATTTCAGTTAAAGAAGCTGAAGAGGGAGAGAGCCTGAAACCGGGTATTGTTTATATTGCTCCTGGCAGGGGCCATATGAGAATTAAAAGAAAAGGCATAGAAACCTATGTCAATATTTCTGAAGACAAGGAAGAGTTTATATATCGTCCAAGTGTAGATATCCTAATGAGTTCTGTTGCAGAATGCTTTCCTGGAAGAACCCTCGGAGTAATTCTTACAGGGATGGGAACAGATGGAGCACAGGGATGCAGAAAAATCAAGGAAACAGGCGGTAGAGTATTTGCCCAGAGTGAAGATACTTGCGTGGTGTATGGCATGCCTAAAGCTGTTGTTGAAGCCGGACTTGCTGATAAAGTTGTTCCACTTGAAGAAATGGCAGGTGAAATTATAAATGCTGTATAGGAGTGATTTTTGAACGAAGACATCATTGAAAGGATAATCCTTAAAACTGTTGATATACCCTCCCTGCCTCCAATTGCTATGAAAGTTATGAGCCTTATTGAGGATGATTACGCATCCTTAAGAGCTCTTGAAGATATAATTTCACGTGATCAGGGTTTTGCAACAAGACTTTTAAGAATTGCAAACTCTCCTTTTTATGGTCTTGACAGAAAAATAGATAGTATTTCACAGGCAATACTTATAATAGGTTTTGAAACCCTGAAATCACTTGTGGTTGCTACATCATTAAGAGATCTGCACAGAAAATTTGGTGTTTTTGAACAGAGGCTATGGGAACATAGTCTCGGAGTTGCTCTCTGTTCAAGTCTTCTTGCAATGATTACCAATTTTGCAACTCCTGAGGAGGCTCTGGTATGTGGTCTTGTACATGATGTTGGTAAAACAGTTATAAACAACACCATGCCAGAGATTTATGTTCAGGTTTATGAAAGAGTATCCAAAGAGAAACGTCCTGTAATTGAGATTGAGGATGAGGTAATAGGGTTTAATCATACAATTATTGGTAATCTTATTGCAAAAAAATGGAAACTTCCAGAAAAATTAGAAATGGTTATAACATATCATCATACCTTTCCATATCCAGATTATGAAGATCAGGCATTTGCTGATATATGCACCATCGTGAGGGTTGCTGACCAGATATGTCTAAGTCTGGGGATAGGTTTAAAAGAACCACTGGAGATTAATGTGGATTATGAATATCTTAATTTAAAAGAAGAAGCTTTAAATGAGATCACAGGATTATTTAAAATAAAATTTGAAAAACAAAAGGAATTTTTATTGAGCTAATGGCTGATGAAGACAGAATAGATCCATTGGGAGTATACAGAGCAATAAGGCCTGTAAGAGAGGGTTCAGTTTTTGCAAAATACAGACTCAGAAAAAAACCTAAAAAGAAGGAAGAAAAATCAGAAAGAAAAACTTCTGGGGCAGAGGAGAAAACTTCAGAACATAGAGTAGATATAGAAGTATAAAATTCCACCAAGGAATTTTTTTCCTACCTTTAGTGAAAACATTTATTTAAAAAAACAACTTTTTAATCTATCATATTCTGGCATAAAGATTGCTTCTATGAAGATCAGAAATGTACAAGGGCATTTATATAACAATGACAGGAATGCTTATGAGGGAAAATGAGCTTTCCGCTGTAGCAAATAATCTTGCTAATATTAATACAACAGGTTTTAAAAGACTGTCATTTGCAAGCAGGCTATATCCGCTTCTTTCAGGAAGACCGCCTCAGCCACAGGCTATTTATCAGGATGCAAGAGCCCAAACTTTTTTTGGCAGTCAATACATTGATTTTTCTCAAGGTGTTTTAAGAAAAACTGATAATCCATTTGATTTTGCTATACAGGGAGAAGGATTTTTTGCAGTAACCCGTGGTAATAAAATTTTATATACAAGGGAGGGTTCATTTACAAGAGATAAAGAAAATTATCTTACAACCCAATCAGGCTTAAAGGTTCTTGATGAAAATAACAATCCTATAATAATAGAAGGAACAAAAATAGAAGTTGGAAGGGATGGAACAATTTTTGTTGATGGTAATCCAACTACAAGAATTAAACTTGTAAAACTAAATAAATTAAGATATTTCGGGCAGTCTCTTTATGAAGGAGATGAAACAGGACTAGCAACTGGTCAAATTATTCAGGGATGGATTGAGTCATCAAATGTAAATCCTGTTAATGAGCTTGTTCAAATGATTCAGGCAATGAGAAATTTTGACTTAACCCAGAGAGTGACTGTTAATTTTTCCGAGCTTGCTCAGAGAGCAATAAATGAAATTGCAAGAATATAAAGGAGGGAAACTATGTTAAGGTCTCTTTTTACAGCAGCAACTGGCATGTATGCACAGCAGTTAAATGTTGATGTAATTGCTCATAATCTTGCAAATGTTAATACTACAGGATTTAAAAAAGGTAGAACTGAGTTTCAGGACCTGATTTATCAGAATATTATAAATCCTGGAGCACCATCTGATGATGGAACTCAGTACCCCACTGGAATTCAGGTTGGACTCGGTGTAAGACCTGTTGCAGTTGCAAAGTTTTTTACTCCAGGTGATCTCTTGAATACCGGTAACGATCTTGATCTGGCAATTGATGGAGACGGATTTTTTCAGGTAACCCTGCCAGATGGAACAATTGCTTACACCAGAGCTGGCAACTTCAGAATTGACAAAGACGGAAGAATTGTTACCAATGATGGATATCCTCTTGAGCCAGGGATTACTGTGCCATCAGATGCTTTAAAAATAACAGTAGCTGCAAATGGAACAGTTACAGTGCTTCAGCCAGGAACTGTTGCTCCTGTTGAGATAGGAACAATTGAGCTTGCAAGATTTATAAATCCGGGAGGACTTCAGGCAGCAGGCAAAAATCTTTTTCTTGAGACAGATGCATCCGGAACACCGACAACAGGAACTCCCGGAACAGAAGGAAGGGGGACAATTGTTCAGGGATTTCTTGAAATGTCAAATGTGAACATTGTTGAAGAACTTGCCAACCTTATAATTGCTCAAAGAGCCTTTGATATCAACTCAAGAGCTGTTCAGACCTCGGATGAGATGTTACAAACAGTATCAGGACTTAAGAGGTAAAAATGAAAGGTATTATTTATCTGCTTCCGGTATTGCTGATAACTTTGTTTTTTTCATTAAGTTTAGGATTTGATAAATCTATTCTATCAGAAATCCTTACAGAAGAGATTAAAAAATCAGCAATTGATAAAGAAGTTCAGGTTGGACAGATAAAATTTATAGGTTTGGCACTTTCGGCTTCACCTCAGGAAAATGCTTCGCATTTTGAGCCAAAGGGTAACTGCATTCCTGAAAATTTAAAAATTCGGGAAATAAAAAGACCAAGCTCTATTGAATTCACCTTTTATTGTGGCAGAAGTCTTTACAGAGCAATTGCAAATTATGAGGTTCTGATACCACTGTATATTACACAGAGAAATCTCAGAAGAGGTGATAAAATCAATGAAGAGGACATTATTGAGATAAAACATTCACTTAGCAGAATTCCCTCAGGAGCTCTGACAGATAAAAATTCAATCATTGGTAAAATTGTGAAAAGGACTGTTGCGAAGGGTGTAATACTCAAAGAGGAGCATATTTATCATGGGATACCTGTTAAAAAGGGAAGCAGGGTAAGTTTAATAATAAATGCAGGACATGTAATGGTAATCACAGAAGGAATTCTTAAATCTGACGCAACTGTTGGAGGAAATGTGCGTGTACAGTGTTTTCATACAGGTAAGGAAGTTGAAGGTAAATTAATAGATAAAGACAAAGTGAGGGTATCATTATGAAAGTACTTTTATTGATTTTAATTCTTTTATGTCTAATATGTCTAACAGCATGCTCTGAACTCAGTGAAGTAAGAGATATCAAAAATGCAGGAATGCCGCCAAAATACTATCTTGAACCTGCACAAAAACAAACAGTAGCAGAAGGTTCGCTATGGAAAGACAGAGCCTCTCTTTTTGAAGATAGAAAAGCAAGAAGAGTAAATGATCTCGTAACAATTATAATAAGTGAGTCAACATCAGCCATGAAGACAGCTTCAACCTCTGCTTCAAGGGAATCAACAGCTGATTACGGACTTGACACATTTTTCGGAATGAATACTGATTTCAATATCCATAAACTTCCAATTATAAATGGTCTTTACAGAGGAACCAATATATTTTCTCCTTCTGCCCAGGGCTCTGCGGAAAGTAAGTTCAAAGGTCAGGGAGATACAGCCAGAACAGGAAAAATCACAGGAACAATAACGGCTAAAGTGGTTGAAGTGTTACCTAATGGAAATCTTGTTATAGAGTCTCGCAAGGAAGTTATTGTTAATAATGAGAAGGAGATACTTGTTTTAAGAGGAATTATAAGACCTGATGACATATCTCCAGGCAATACAATTCCAAGTCAGTATGTAGCAGATGCTCAGATATATCTTGTTGGAGAAGGAACACTTGGAGACAAGCAGTCTCAGGGCTGGCTTGTAAGGTTTCTTGATAAAATATGGCCCTTTTAATGGAGGAAGGGTATGAAATATAAAAATCAATTTTTACCTGTCATTCTGAGCGTAGCGAAGAATCTCCTCCTTATATTTTCCCTCCTCCTTTTTTCATCCAATGCCTTTGCTGAAAGAATAAAAGACATAGCAAACTGGGCAGGAGTTAGAGATAATCAGCTTGTTGGTTACGGACTTGTTGTTGGTTTAAATGGAACAGGAGATAAGGATGGTACATATCTTTATCAACCAATAGCAAATATGCTCAGCAGAATGGGTGTCACAATAAATGTGAGGGATCTTAAGGGTAAAGTAAAAAATGTTGCTGCTGTAATGGTTACTGCAAAACTTCCAACAAATGTAAAGCCGGGATCAAAAATAGATGTTCAGGTTTCATCAATTGGTGATGCAAAGAGCCTTCAGGGAGGCACTCTTTTACTTACACCACTTGTAGGTGCTGATGGAGAAGTTTATGCTCTGGCACAGGGTCCTGTTTCTATTGGTGGATTCATAGCAGCTGGGAGAGCTGCTCAGGCTATAAAAAATCATCAGAATGTTGGGTACATTCCTGAAGGTGCGGTTGTTGAAAAAGCAGTTCCTGTTAACCTGAATGCAAAAAGTGAACTTCAGCTTCTTCTTCAATTTCCAGATATAATCACAGCAAAAAATATATCTGAAAAAATAAATGAAACATTTAAATCAGAAATTGCAAAAACTATAGATCCTTCAACCATTTCAATCAATGTTCCTTCAATATACAGAGGGAATGTAGTTGATTTTATGGCAGAAATTGAAAAAATTGAAGTCATAACTGATCAGCCAGCCCGTGTTGTAATAAATGAAAGAACAGGAACAGTTGTTATAGGCTCACATGTTAGAATCGCTCCGGCTGCTCTGGCTCATGGAGCATTGACAATTACAATAAAGGAAATGCCCGAGGTTGTTCAACCACCACCTTTAGCTCCTGAAAAGGCAAAAGCAGAGGTCGTCCCGAGAACAGAACTTAAAGTTGAGGAAAAACAGGCAGCCTTAGTTGAGGTTAAAGGTTCAACAGTTGGAGAACTTGTTAAGGCATTAAATGCTTTGGGAGTTACTCCAAAGGATTTAATCTCAATACTTCAGTCACTTAAAACAGCAGGGGCTTTAAAGGCAGATCTGATTATAATGTGAGATTAAAATGATTGAAAAAATATCAAATAACTCAGTTTCGCACACACAGAATAATGAATCAGTAGTCAGACAGACAAAGGAGCTGTCAAAGAAAATTGAGACAGTTTTTCTTACAGAAATGTTAAAGATAATGCTTGCTGATACATCATTATCAAAGGATAGAACTCTTTCAACATACATGACTATTTTGATACCTGAACTGGCTGAAATGTTATCTCAAAGAGAAATTGGATTGGGAAAGTTTTTAACTGAAAATGAAAAGATTGAATTAAAACAGGAAAACAACACAGAGGAAAACACTAACTTGGGGAAAATATCACTACCTGTCAGTGGCATGGTAACCTCTACATTTGGTTTAAGGATTGATCCGATTGATGGAAAGCTTAGACATCACAATGGAGTGGATATAGCTGTGGCAGAGGGAACTGAAATAAAACCAGTTCTTGCAGGTAGGGTTATTTATTCAGGCAAAACCACTGGATATGGAAACTGTGTTATAATTGAACATGAAAACGGGATTCAGACAGTTTATGCTCATAATTCAAAAAATCTTGTAAATACTGGTAATACAGTGACTGAAAATACTGTTATCGCTCTTTCAGGTTCAACAGGAAGAACAACAGGTCCACATCTTCATTTTGAGCTGAGAATAAATGGTAAACCTGTTGATCCTTTAGCAATGGTAAATAATCTAAAAAAATCTCCGATTTTTTAAAAAAAAGGAGGTGTTTTCAAATGATAGGAGGACCAACAAGAATAGATGGAGTTTCACCAAATTCTCAACTTTCACCAGAAAAATCTCATGGAAAATCTCCTGAAAAAACAGAGGAGGTTTTAACAAAGGATCAGGTGACTGTATCAGAGACAGCAAAGCAAATCTCAAGGCTAACTGTGGAAGTAAGCAATATCCCGGACATAAGAGCTGATAAAGTAGAAGAACTGAAAAATGCAATAAATGCAGGAACCTATGAAGTCAGAGGAAGTGAGATTGCTGGGAAGATAATCAAGGAGGCATTAATTGACAAACTTGCATAAGGAACTTGTAAAAATTCTCAAAGAAGAAAAAGATTTGCTTACTGATCTTTACAAGATTGTTTCAGAGGAACGTGATCTCATTGTTGGGTTGAAATCTTCAGAACTTGAAAGAATATTAACAGTTAAAGAAGCAACAATAATGAAGCTTTCTCTCTGGGAAAAGGAAAGAGAAAAACTTTTATCAGAACATGAATTAAAAGGCAAGTCTCTTTCATTTATTCTTAGCATAAATCCGGAAGATAATGATTCTACAGAGGTCTTAGAACTTAGAGAGCTTTATGAAAGCATGAAAACCCTGCTTGAATCCATCTCAGAAATTCAAAAAATAAATGAACAGCTAATCGACCGCTCAATTAATTATGTTGGAACAGCACTTAGGTTTCTTGAAAGCTTTGGGATATTTCCAAAACAGAGTCTTTCAAAGGAGGCATAAATGGGACTGACAGCTATTTTTGATATTGGAAAGTCTGGTGTTTTATCCTATCAGAAAGCTCTTGAGGTTGTATCCCATAACATAGCAAATGCTGCAACTGAAGGATATACAAGACAGGATGTCATTTTTCAGAATATGCCGTCTGGAGTAACAAGTGCCAGAGGTGTATCTGGCAGGGGAGTGAGTCTTGCTGATATTAGAAGAATGTACGATGCGTTCTTAGAGCTTCAGCTTAAAACAGAAAGCTCAAGACTCGCATACTGGAATGTTTTGCAGAAAGGACTTGTCAGAGTAGAAAATATATTTAATGATGCATCCGATGTTGCTTTAAGTAATACAATAAATGATTTCTTCAACGCATGGCAGGAACTGAGTCAGAATCCTGCAGGTACTGCTGAGCGGAGTTTACTTCTTGCTAAGGCAGAATATCTTGCTGACAGAATTAATATTTCTTATAAATCTTTGATTGATGAAAGACAGGAACTTTATGTGGATTCCCAGAACCTTGTTGCTGAGATAAATAAATATCTTGATCAGATAAATGAACTCAATGAAAAGATTGCTGCAAGCCCGGGTGCTCTTGATACTAAAGATCTCAGAGAAAATCTCGTAAAAAAGCTAAATGATATTGTTCAGATCAGTTACTTTGAGGATATTTCTGGAAGGTACACAATTTTACTCGGTGGGATGCCGCTTGTTGATGGCGGAAAGGTTTATTATTTAAATGTGAAGCTTGACAGTAATCAGAATATGCAGTTTAATCTTGAGAGTATCTCAACTACCATTGATGTTACATCGCTCATTCAGGGCGGAAAACTTAAGGCAGATAAGGATTTAAGAGATACTTTAATCCCAAACTACATGAATAAGTTAAACATGTTTGTATTTGACTTCACAGAGGCTATGAATCAGGTTCACAGACAGGGATATGGATTAGATGGTTCTACGGGAGAGAATTTTTTCAATAAGCTTTATGATATAGATATAGATGCTGGTTCATTTGGTGATATTATTTATAAAATGACAGATACAAATACATATACTTATGATGAATACAGAATTCAGTTTGATGGAACTAATTGGGCAGTAACTGATAATACAACAGGTTCTTCTTTTACTCCTACAGTAACTTCATGGACAGAAGGAACAGACACATACTATAAGTTAAGTTTTAATGACATGGAGATAACCTTGAAAAATCCATCAAACAACCTTGATTTCACTTTTCAGATAAAAGCAAACACAGCTATTTATTTTGGGGTTTCAATTACAGATACAGATAAGATTGCAGCGGCAGGTAAGAATCCATTAACTGTTTCTGGTCCAATGGACAATGAAAATGCAAGGGCAATTTATGGTTTACTTGACGATAAGATAATAGGCAGTTCAAAACCTATAGATTATTACAGAACTATTGTTTCTGAAATCGGTGTCTACTCCTCAAGCACACAAACACAGAAAAGTTTTCAGGAAGCCCTTGTTGAGGAAATTAAAAAACTCAGACAGGATGCTTCAGGTGTGAGTCTTGATGAAGAAGCAGTAAATCTCATCAAGTTTCAGAAAATGTATGAAGCATCTGCTCGTGTAATAAGGGTTGCTGATGAGATTCTTTCAACCATTTTTGAAATGGTAGGGTAAACAGAAATGAAGGTTACAACAGGTTTTTTTTATGAAACATTTTTAAGAGACCTTAACAGGCAGATTGAGGCAATGTATAAAGCTCAGAGACAGCTTGCAACGGGTAAAAGAGTGCTTTCACCTGGAGATGATCCAGTCGGTATCGCAAGAATCATAAAATATAAAGTAGATCTTTCTGCTCTGAGTGAATACAAAAGAGCGAACAATACTGCCAAGCTTTATAATTCTTCTATAGAAAACAATATAGAAAACTTGAAAAATATTGTTGTAAAAGCAAAACAGCTTGCTGTTCAGGGCTCAAGCGATACCCTTTCACCAACTGACAGACTCGCACTTGCAAAGGAAGTTGAGTCATTGATTCAGCGAAGCATTGAAACAGTTAATACAAAAATATCTGAGAGGTATATTTTTGGAGGCTATAAAACAGACTCTCCTCCTGTTAATCCTTTAACAGGACTCTATGAGTCAGATACTAACATTCAGTATCTTGATATAAGTTTTTTCCTTTATGTTGAAGTAAACTTACCAGCAACGGAGTTTTTTACCTATGAAGTAGACCCCGCAGATCCAGACAGGTCTTTAAAGGTTTTCACTCCCTATAATTACAATTTTACTGGAAACTCAAATGCACCTTATGATGCAGACCCCCTTGGAGCCTTACTTATGCCACAGCCTTCAGGAGGAGCTATAACAAACCCTAATGATACTTTTACAGCAAACGGAGGAACTCTTACAATTAAGCTTGGCGATAATGAATCAGTAGATGTTACAATTGATCCTAATTCATCTTTAAATAATATAAGAGATGCAATAAACAATAATCCCCATGCTTCCAACTATGTTAAGGCATGGGTTGTAAATGTAAAGAAAAATTCTACTGATCCCGATGATTACCGCCTTGTAATAGGAAGCGTTCCCAATGGTAAATCTGACATGATAAGAATTGATGTAACAACAACTGATGCATCAGGTACCGGACTTAATCTTTTAGCCTACAATCCGGAATCTGGAAATGTTTCAATGAGTTTTCAAGAAAATATAAACGGATATAACTATATAACTGATCCGACCGATCCTAATTATTATAGCTTCAACAATAATTATCTCAATGAAAACTACTACTTAAGGGCACTTCATTTTCTTAAAGTTGCCCTTGAAAACAATGATCAGGGAAGAATTCAGAAAGCAGTTGGCTATTTTGATAAAATTGCAGACAATCTTTACAGACAGCAGTCAATTATCGGTGCGAGGCTTAACAAAATTGAAAGTATATCAGATTATAATCTTGAAGCCGAGACCAATACAAATCAGGCTCTCTCAGATGAACAGAATGCAGATGCTTTGCAAATTATATCAGAACTTAATCAGAGGTTGACAGTACTGCAGGCATTAAGGGTTACCCTTACAGATTTCTTCCGCGTTACTCTTTTTGACTTTCTGAGGTAGGGGTGTTAGTTTTAACGAGGAAATCAGGACAGTCAATAAGAATTGGAGATGATATAGTTGTCAAGATTATAGATATTGATGGTTCTCAGGTCAAAATTGGCATAGAAGCACCAAAGGGAATTCCAATTTTCAGGGAAGAACTCTATGAAAAACTGAAAGAAAGTAATATAGAAGCATTAAAATCTTCAAAGGAATTAAAAGCGGAGGATTTGATGAAGTGGTAAAAATTCAGACTTTACGATTTGGCGAACTTGTGATTGATGAAAATGAAATAATTAATTTTCCATACGGAATTCCCGGAATACCCTTTGAAAGATTTATTATCAGAGAATGCCTTGATCCTGTAAAATGGCTCATTTCAGTTGATGATCCTGATGTAGCAATGCTTATTGTTTCTCCCTTTAAATTTTTCCCAACCTATGGGTTTGAGCTGAGTAATGAAATTTCTTTCATATTACAGGCAGAAAGTGAAGAAGATCTTGAAATTTATGTTGCATTGCTTAAACACAATGATGGAGTCGCAGCAAATCTGAAATCTCCCTTTGTGATAAATAAAAATAAAAA
>CAZDXM010000061.1:0-8565 GCA_964509535.1 uncultured Thermodesulfovibrio sp.
ATTGACTATGGAATGGGAAATATTAGAAGTGTTTCAAAGGCTTTTGAGACAGCTGGTGCTGAGATTTCTGTAACTCAAAATCCTGAAGAAATTATAAAAGCGAGGGCTATTGTGCTTCCAGGGGTGGGAGCATTCAAAGATTGCATGGAAAACCTCTCAGAATTGGGACTTCTACAGGTAATAAAAGAAGAAATTCTTAGTGGTAAACCCTATTTTGGAATATGTCTTGGGTTGCAGATTCTTTTCACAGAATCAGAAGAATTTGGACTATGTAAGGGGCTTGATATATTAAAAGGAAGAGTTGTTCGCTTCAACCTGCCACAAAATTATAAAATTCCACACATGGGATGGAACAGTGTTAAATTTAAAAAGAAAAACAAAATTTTTGAAGAAATTCCTGATAATTCTTACTTTTATTTTGTGCACTCATACTATGTGATACCAGAAGACTCAAAAGGTGTTGCTGGTGTAACTGACTACGGAGTAGAGTTTACATCAATGATGATTCAAGAAAATATTTTTGCCACTCAGTTTCATCCTGAAAAATCTCAGAAAATCGGACTTAAACTTATTAGAAATTTTGTCAAGCTTACCACATGAAAAAGGTAATTTTAGGTACAGCAGGACACATTGATCACGGTAAAAGCTCAGTTGTTAAGGCTCTAACAGGAATTGATCCTGATAGACTGAAGGAGGAAAAGGAAAGAGGAATTACCATTGATCTCGGTTTTGCCAATATTATTTATCCTGACATAGTTGTTGGAATAGTTGATGTTCCAGGGCATGAAAAACTTATAAAAAACATGCTCGCAGGAGTTGGAGGTATTGATTTAGTTATGCTTGTTGTTGCTGCTGATGAAGGAGTTATGCCACAGACAAAAGAACATCTTGCAATATGCGATTTATTAAAAATAAAATCAGGCTTGATTGTTCTTAATAAGGCTGATCTTGTAGATAAAGAAACTCTTGAACTTGCTCGTGAGGACATAAAAGAAACAGTTAAAGAAACCTTCCTTGAAAATGCTGATATAATTGCTGTATCTGCAAAAACAGGGTATAACATAGAGCTTCTTAAAGAAAAGATAAAGGAGCTTGCATTAAAAGTCATGGAAAAATCCTCTGAGGGTATATTCAGAATGCCGATTGACAGGGTTTTCACTCTGAAAGGATTCGGAACCATTGTTACAGGAACTGTTCTTTCTGGGAAAATTTCTATTGACTCACAGGTTGAAGTTCTTCCTGCAGGAATCACTTCAAAAGTAAGAGGGCTTCAAAGTCACGGACAGCCTCTCAAAGAAGCTTTTGCAGGACAGAGGGTTGGAATAAATCTTCATGGTGTATCAAAGGAAGACATCAAAAGAGGAGACATTGTTACTGTTCCTGGGAGGCTCAAGCCAACTTATTTTTTAGAAGGTAGAATAAAGCTTCTCAAGGATGCCACACCTTTGAAAAATAATGCTCCAGTGCATTTTTATCTTGCAACATCAGAAACTGTTGGAAGAGTTAAACTGTTCAAAAAAACAGAGATTTTACCCGGGCAAGAAGCATTTGCTCATATAAAGTTACAGGAACCTGTTGTTGCAATGGCTCAAGACAGGTTCATAATAAGAAAATTTTCTCCTCTTCAGACACTTGGAGGAGGGGTTATTCTTGATCCGCATCCTCCAAAAAGAAAAAAGGATATTATTTTAGAGCATCTTGAAACTCTCTCATCCGGGGATTTATCTGACCGAATAGAAATAAAAATTAAAAGAAGATCAATGAAAGGGGTTTCAATTTCAGAGCTTGAAGGCTGGATGAATGCTGATATTTCGCATATCAGAACATCTGTTGAAAAACTCTCAGAAAAACAAAAAATTGTGAGGGCACAAAATCATCTTTTTCATATAGATATCTTCAATTCTTTTAAAACATCACTTTTGGATTTATTGAGGGATTTTTATGCAAAAAATCCGTATAAAGAAGGGCTGCCAAAGGAAGAGTTAAAATCAAAACTGTCAGTTGAAAAATTCCCCGAGATTTTCATGTTACTGCCTCACATACCTGAAGTAATTGTGGAAGGCAATCTGGTAAAACTTAAATCTATGGTAAAAGAAAAAATAGACCCTGCATTAGAAAATAAAATAATATATCAGCTTAAAAACAGTGAATTTCAGCCACCTTTTAAAGATGAGCTTGCGACGCTATTAAATGTTTCTGAAGCAAAAATGGGTGATATACTGAAAATAATTGCAAAATCAGGTAAAATAGTTAGAATAAATGACTCATTATATCTTGTTAATGAAAACTATGAAAGAATGATGAAGCTTTTAAAAGAATTCTTTTTAAAAAAGCAGGAAATGACAGTTTCAGAATTCAGAACTCTTCTTAATACAACAAGAAAATATGCGCTTGCATATCTTGAGCATCTTGATTCTCAAAAAATAACTCTTCGTGTTGGAGAGGTCAGAAAACTCATAAAAAAAGAATAAAAAATGACAAAAAGAAAGATCATATTAATTATTTTGATTTTTTTTGCAGGATTTCTTACAGGAGCAACAATATTTTTTCTGATACAGAGACCGAGGCAATCCATACCAATTTACAGTAATATTGCCCAGCCTGTTAAAAGCTTTGCGGAGATAGTAAAAACAGTCTCTCCATCAGTTGTGAATATATCAGCAACCCGTACTGTTCAATCGCCACCTACTCTTGAAGATCTTTTTGAATTTTTACCACCATTTGGAAATTCACAGGGAAAAAGATGGAAAGAAATGAGCATGGGTTCTGGAGTAATAGTGTCTGCAGATGGATACTTACTTACGAATTATCATGTGATAGAGCAGGCAGAGGATATAAAGGTAACACTTTATGATAAAAGAACATTTAAGGCTTCTGTGATAGGTGTTGATCCGAAAACAGACCTTGCAGTGATTAAAATAAATGCAAATAATTTACCTGTACCACAATGGGGCGATTCAGATAACCTTCAGGTTGGAGAATTTGTTCTGGCAATTGGGAATCCTTATGGATTAACACACACAGTTACAATGGGAATCATAAGTGCCACAGGAAGAGCTGATGTTGGAATAGCTGATTATGAGGATTTTATTCAGACAGATGCAGCAATAAATCCTGGAAACTCAGGTGGACCGCTTGTGAACATAAAAGGTGAGGTAATAGGAATAAATACTGCAATATTTTCAAAAACAGGAGGATATCAGGGAATAGGCTTTGCTGTGCCAAGCAACATGGCACGCATAATAAAAAACAGTCTGATAAAAGAAGGAAAAGTTATAAGAGGCTGGATAGGAATAATGGTTCAGGATTTAACAGCAGAGCTTGCTGAAAGATTTAATCTAAAAGATTCATACGGAGTTCTAATCACTGATGTTACAAAACACAGTCCAGCCAGTAAAGCAGGGCTCCGAAGAGGAGATATTATCCTTGAGTATAATGGAAAACAAATAAAAGAAAGCGCTGTTTTAAGAAATCTTGTGGCTCAGAGCCAGATAGGTTCAATTGTTAAATTAAAAATTTCAAGAGATGGTCAGATATATACCCTGTCTGTTACAGTTGCACAGCTTCCTTCAGAACCTTTTCAGGAGGTAAAAATTGCACGACAAACAAGAGGAAAATTTGAAAATCCTTTCAAAGGCTTATCTGTTATTGACCTCGAACCATCAATGGCAAAACAAATAGGTATTGACCCTGATGACAGAGGAGTTGTTGTCTATAAAATTGAACAGGGTTCTCCAGCTGAAAATACAGGACTCAGAAAAGGAGACCTGATAATGGAAATTGAAAGACAAAAAATAACATCCACCTCTGATTTCCAGAAAGCAATACAGAAGATTTCACGAAATGATGTTCTTGTCCTCATAAACAGGGGTGGTAAAAAGTTTTATATGATTTTATTATCATGAGTCTGTTAATTTTTCTTTTTATTTTGAGCCTTTCTTTTTTGATAATTATCTGGAGCAATTTCAGCTTTCATTCTTTTATTGAAGCTTCTGCAACATCAATAGGTGTTATTCTTTTAAGCATCTTTATCTATATAAAGATTAAAAAAATGAACAGTTCTCAGATTTTTTTTGGATTTTTGGGACTCTCAGCAGGAATTTTTGCAGGATTCCTGTTCAGTTTACCCTTTTTATTTTTATCGTTAACTATTAAGTCTTATGCTTTGAGCATTTTTTCTTTTATTGTAATGATAAGCTTCGGATATGCAGGAAGTATTTTGGGTTTTAAAAAGGCTGAGAAAATCAAAATTACTGATATTTTAAGAATAATCAAAAAGGAAACCATATGGGAAGAGCCAAAGATTCTTGATACAAATGTTCTAATAGATGGAAGGATAGCGGATCTCATAGAGCTTGGTTTTGTAAAAGGCACTATTTTGATACCCAGATTTGTTTTGAAAGAAATTCAATATATAGCAGACTCTCCTGATCCTTTAAGAAGAGCAAAAGGCAGAAGGGCACTTGATATAATGCAGAGGATTAAAAGAATGCCCATGATAAATTTTGAAATTCTTGAGGAAGATCTGCCTGAAATAAAGGAAGTTGATATAAAACTTGTTGAACTCTGTAGAATCATAAAAGGAACAATTATTTCAAATGACTTAAATCTTGTAAAAATTGCACAGCTTAGAGGAGTTTCTGTCTTAAACATTAATGAGCTTGCCCAAGCAATGAGACCACCTGTGCTACCTGGTGAGAGTTTGAAACTTTTTATAGCAAAAGAGGGGAAAGAACCTGACCAAGGAGTTGCATATCTTGATGATGGGACAATGGTTGTTGTTGAGGAGGGAAGAAAATATATTGGGAAAACTATTGATGTTGTTATTCACAGCGTGCTACAGACTTCATCAGGAAGAATGATATTTGGAAGACCATTTAATGAAGCAGGAAGTGAAAAGGATGAGTTAGGATGAAAATATCAGCAATTGTGGTATCAGCAGGTATTGGAAAAAGATTTGGTTCACCAGATAAAGTCTTTTTTGAAGTTTATGGCAAACCTCTTTTTATCTGGGCACTTGAACCATTTGACAGTTACGAAAAAATTGATGATATATGGCTTGTTATTAGAAAACAGACACTTAAAAAGGTAAAAGCCTTTCTAAATAAATTTAATATTAAAAAAGTCAGAGAAATTATTGAAGGAGGAAAGGAAAGACAAGATTCTGTATACAATGCTCTAAGGTCTCTGCCATCAGAGACAGATATTGTTTTAATCCATGATGCTGCAAGACCTATGGTAAGCCAGGATTTAATAAAAAGAGTGGTTGAGGCTATGAGTGTTGATATTGATGGAGTGATTCCTGTAATTTCTTTAACGGATACAATCAAATGGACTAAAAAAAGGGGAATCATCGGTGGAACTTTAAATAGGGATATTCTTAAAGCAGTGCAGACTCCTCAGGCATTCTGGTTTAAAAAACTTATCAGAGCATATGAAAAAGCATACTATGAAGGCTTTTACGGAACTGATGATTCTTCTTTGATAGAAAGATATAGAGGAAAAGTTCTATCAGTGCAAGGGGATGAAAAAAACATCAAAATAACCACAAAAGATGATTTAAAAAAGCTTGAGTTTATTGTTTACAATTTTCCCCTGAGTGAAAAAATCTTAAATTCCTTAAGAATTGGCATAGGATATGACAGTCATAAATTTACTGAAAAAAGAAAACTTATCCTCGGGGGAGTGGAGATTCCTCACAGTATGGGACTTTATGGACACTCAGATGCTGATGTTCTTATTCACGCGATAATAGACGCAATTTTAGGTTCAGCAGGTGCTGGTGATATAGGAACATACTTTCCTGACACAGACCCTTTATATAAAGATATTTCAAGCATGGTTTTACTTGAAAAAACACTGGAAATTGCAAAATCAAAAAAAGTTAAACCTTTGTGGGTTGACTGCATCATATTTGCTGAAAAACCGAAAATGTCTCCTTATATACCAAAAATGAAAGAAAACATACAGAAACTTGGCATAAACATAAGCATCAAGGCTAAAACAAATGAAGGAATGGGTTTTATCGGAAGACAGGAAGGAATAGCTGTTCAGGCTATATGTTTAAGCAGTATGATATTATAAAATTAAGGGCGGTTAGCTCAGCTGGGAGAGCGCCAGAATCGCACTCTGGAGGTCGTGGGTTCAAGTCCCATACCGTCCATTAGATTTTTCAAGGGTTTGTAAAGCCTCATCATTTTGACTGTGATAAAAATGTGATAAAATTTTGATAAACTACTTTCCCCAATACATTAACAGCTTCTTTTTTATGTGCATGACTTAAGTGAGAATATCTTAAAGTCATCTTAATATCCTTATGTCCAAGCAATTCCTGAACAGTTTTTAAATCAACTCCATTCATAACAAGCTGACTTGCAAAAGTGTGTCTCAAGTCGTGAAATTTGAAATCCCTTATACCAGCTTTTCTACACGCAGTATGAAAACTCCTCTTTAAATCCTTTGTGTATGGTCTTCCTGTTTTTGGGTTGGCAAAAACATATTCTGTATCAAGTTTTCTGTCAGTGAAAAGTTCCCTAAACATTTGCTTTAGCGGTTCATTCATTGGTATTTCTCTTCGTTCTCCATTCTTGGTTTTTTCAAGCAAAATAAATCCATGTTTTAAGTCTATCTGTTGCCATTTAAGATTCAGAATTTCTGACTTTCTCATACCTGTATTAAGTGCCGTAAACACAATCGGGTAAAGATGGGGCTCACAACTGTTAAGTAAAGCCTGAATTTCATCTTGACTTAAGAATCTCAATCTTTTATTTTCCCCACGCAATGGTTTAACCTTTCTAATCTTTTTAAGTGATTGTTCTGGAATCATTTCCCACTCATAAGCTTTTGTAAAACTGTGTTTTACAATTGTAAGATATTTGTTAATCGTAGCTTTAGCAAGACCTTTTTGGATATAATGGCTTTGCAACAGTTCCAGATCTTTTGTCCCAATTTCATCAAATTTGAGCTTTTTAAACCAATCTGGTAATACATTTATTGCATAAGCTTTTGTATTATAACTTTCCTGTCTTCCGTAACACCATTTTAAATAATGCTCTTTATAAAACTCTTCAAAAGTCAATTTGTAGTTTAGGTTCTGATTTCCTTCATGTAAAGATTGTTCAGGTTGAGAAATGAAACATAAACTTTTCTTATCTTTCAGCTTTAAAAGCACTTGAGCATAAACCATTTGAGCCTCTGACTTATCAGATGTTTTTAGGGAAAATCTGTGTTGTTTGCCTTTGTGGGTAATGCTACACCACCAGATTTTACCACGCCTAAACAAGCCCATGAAAGCCTCCTTTCATGGCTTGTATGCCTGACTTGTCAAGGAACTTGCTTTTTAAAAGAATATCACTGTTTGAGAATTTTTGCAATGATTTCATTGGCAAGCTTTTCAGCTTTTGGGTTTTGTTTTATTTTTTCCTCTGTCTGGTAGGCTTTAGCAATTATATCCATAATATCTGAGGTTCTAAATCTGATTGTTTTTTGAGATAATCTTATACATGGTAATTTCCCTTGCTCTATCCAATGATAAAGAGTTCTTTTTGAAATTTTTAAAATCTTACAAACTTCATTAATTTTCAAGAGTTCTTCTATCATAATTTTCGTGTTAAGTCCTATTACTCATTATATTTTTTTTTTTTGTGTACCTGTATATATAATGCATGCAGGTAACCAATCTGGGAGTTCGTTATTGAAGTTTTAAATTTTTAAAAATTTAGGAGAGATTTGTATTTGCAGTCTTAAAATAGATTGAGAAAAAAATTGCAAGATAGAAGTTGATTTAATCAAACTAACCCTTTGGGTTAAAATAAAAATATAATATTAATGTTTTTTCCATATACTGCCTATCATTTTTCTTTAAAATTTACGATACTTTGGTAAGGAAAAAGCAAAATTATTTGAAAAACAAGAAAGATTTGGATTATAAAATGGGTCATAATAGATGTATTTATGCCATCTTTTGCTGAAGTTTTTCTTTTCCCTTTCATTTCTTTTTTTCTGTTCCTTTTCGTAATCTTTCCCTTTACTTGCATGTTCATGATGATATAAAAGAGCATAGGGAGTAAATATAACTTTATATCCTCTTTCTCTTACCCTTAAACAAAAATCAGTATCATTAAAATTAACAGGAAAATGTTTTTCATCAAAACCACCTACTTCATCAAAGACTTCTCTTCTTAATGCCATACATGCAGCAGTAACTGCCAAATACTCTTGTGGTAGTACTGCTCTTAACATATAGCCATCTGTATCCTCACATCCTTTAAAAGCATGGTCTGCTATGCCCCATAGACCAATTATCACACCAGCATGTTGAATTTTACCATCAGGATAAAGAAGTTTTGCTCCAACTACTCCTACATCCTTTCTTACTGCGTAACTGACGAGTTCTTCTAACCAGTTTTCACTAATAACTTCAATATCGTTATTTAAAAGAACAATAATATCTCCAGTAGAATTTTTTATTCCATAATTTGCTAAAGAGGAAAAATTAAAAGGAATATCATACTTCAATATTTTTACTTTTTCATTATTACTTAAACTTTTAAGATATTTTAAAGC
>CAZDXM010000062.1:0-19978 GCA_964509535.1 uncultured Thermodesulfovibrio sp.
GATCCTTACAAACCCCTGAAAGAGATTGAAGATCTCAAGCTTCATATTCAGATTCTTGAACCAAAAAGGATAAAAATAGTGATAGAAAACTTAAAAATTCCCGTAGCTGAGGTATTTGTGGAGGAGGGAATATGGTATAAAAAGGATGAAATAGAAACTGTGGCTTTTAATGAGATATTTGAAATTGAAATACCCTTTGAAAAAATACAGATAAAACAGGAGCAGGATGTTCATCTTTTTATTGAAATTTTTAAAAACTCCTGCCTTATTGAACGCGCTCCTGTAACTGGTTTTATAAAAATTCATATTCCTCCTGCAGATTTTGAAAAATTAATGTGGTTTTAGTTGACAAGATTTTTTAATTAATTATACAATTAATCAATCCCTGGGGGAGGTCGTTAAGGCCTGAGAGTTCCCGTTTTAAGGGAAGACCCCTTGAACCTGATCCGGGTAATACCGGCGTAGGGAAAGGGAGAGGCTGAAAAATTTCAACCTCTATCTTCAGGGATAGAGGTTTTTTATTTATAGGAGAATTTATGAAGGTAAGAGTGAATGGAATGGAAATGGAAGTTAATGCAAATACTGTAGAGGAGTTACTCAAGGAACTTGATATAAATCCTCAGAGGGTTGTTGTTGAGGTAAATCTTGAGATTGTAAAGAGGGATAGATTCAGTAGTTATAAAATTAAAGATGGCGATTCTATTGAAATCGTTAATTTCGTTGGAGGAGGATAAAATGCACGAACCTTTAATTATAAGGGGAATTGAGTTTAAATCAAGGCTTTGGGTTGGAACAGGTAAGTATAAAAGTTTTGAGGAAACTGCCCGAGCAATAGAGGCATCTGGAACAGATGTTGTAACAGTTGCTGTAAGAAGGGTTAACATACTGGACAGATCACGTGAAAATCTTCTTGACTATATTGATCCAAAGAAATACAAAATTTTACCAAATACTGCTGGATGTTACACATTGGAGGATGCACTAAGATATGCAAGACTTGCCCGTGAGGCAGGAATATCGGATATGGTCAAACTTGAAGTGATAGGTGATGAGAAAACTCTCTTTCCTGATGTATGTGGACTTCTTAAGGCAACGGAGATTCTTGCAAAGGAGGGATTCATTGTTCTTCCCTATACAAATGATGACCCTGTAACAGCAAAAAAGCTTGTTGATGCAGGTGCAGCAGCAGTTATGCCACTTGGTGCACCTATTGGCTCAGGGCTTGGAATAAGAAATCCATACAATATAAAGATAATTCTTGAAACAGTAAATGTACCTGTAATAGTTGATGCAGGAGTTGGAACAGCCTCAGATGTTTCACAGGCGATGGAGCTTGGCTGTGATGCCGTGCTTGTAAATACAGCAATTGCTGGCGCAAAGGACCCAATAATGATGGCTGAAGCTTTGAAGCATGCCTGTATAGCTGGCAGGCTTGCCTATATAGCCGGAAGAATTCCTAAGAAACTTTATGCATCTGCAAGTTCACCGATTGAAGGGATGCTAACATGAATTTTAGAGTTTACCTTATAAGTGATAGAAAATTGTTTGACTCAGAGGAAGAATTTCTCAATACAGTTGAGAAAGCTTTAAAGGCAGGAGTTAAGGCTTTTCAACTCAGAGAAAAGGATTTAACTGCTCGGGAGCTTTATTTTCTTGCAAAGAAAATGAGAGAGATAACAAAAAGAAATGACGCATTGCTTTTTATAAATGACAGGGTTGATGTTGCCCTGGCAGTTGATGCTGACGGGGTTCATCTTCCACAGAATGGATTTCCAGCCAATATTGTAAAAAAAACATGGAAGGAAAAATTCTTTGTAGGAGTTTCAACCCATTCACTGAAAGAAGCAGAGGAGGTGTCTGAGTGGGCTGATTTTATTACATTTGGTCCTGTTTTTTTTACTCCATCAAAAGCTCAATATGGACAGCCTGTTGGAGTGGAAAAGTTGAAAAAAGTTAAAGAAAAAGTTAAATGCAAAGTTTTCGCAATTGGAGGCATAAAGCCTGAAAATCTCTCACAGGTATTGCCTTACTGTGATGGAGTAGCATTGATAACAGGCATTTTATCCCAAAAAAATATTGAAGAAGCAGTAAAGAAATATTTAGATATTTTAGGAGAATGAGCATGACAAGAATTGAGCTGGCTAAAAAGGGGATTATAACAGATGAAGTAAGAGAGGTTGCCAGAGAGGAAGATATAGAGCCTGAAAGACTTTCTCAATATATAGCAGAAGGAAAGGCTGTTATAACAAGAAATATTTTAAGAAATATCAAGCCACTTGGGATAGGTAAGGAATTAAGAACCAAGATAAATGCAAATATAGGAACATCAAGAGATAAAACTGATGTGAATGAAGAACTTGAAAAGCTTGAAATTGCTGTAAGATATGGTGCAGATACTGTAATGGATCTTTCAACAGGTGGACCAATAAGGCAGATGAGAAAGGCTATTATTGATAACTCACAGGTAAGTGTTGGAACTGTTCCTATATATGAGGCTGCAGTGAGAGCAATTGAAAATTATGGGAGTGCTGTCAAGATGAGTGTTGATGATATCTTTGAAACAATTGAGAAGCATGCCTCTGACGGAGTTGATTTCATTACTGTACACTGTGGGGTAACAATGAAAATTGTAGAGATGCTTAAGTCAGGTGAAAGGGTTTTACCAATTGTAAGTAGAGGTGGTTCAATACTTGCAGACTGGATATGTTACAATGGCAGAGAAAATCCTCTTTATGAGTTTTTTGACAGACTCCTTGAGATTGCAAAAAAATATGATCTTACCCTTAGTCTTGGTGATGGACTCAGACCCGGGTGTCTACTTGATGCAACTGACAGATTTCAAATTTTGGAATTGATAGAAATAGGAAAATTAAAGGAAATAGCAGTAAATGAAGGAGTTCAATGTATAATTGAAGGTCCTGGACATCTTCCACTAAATCATGTTGAAGTTAATATAAAACTTCAGAAAAGTATATGTAAGGAAGCACCGTTTTATGTTCTCGGTCCTCTTGTAACAGACTGCGGTATGGGTTACGATCATATAGCAGCAGCCATTGGTGGAGCACTTGCAGGTTTTTATGGAGCTGATTTTCTTTGCTATGTAACACCTTCGGAGCATATAAGGCTTCCTGATAAGGAGGATGTAAAGGAGGGTGTAATAGCATCTAAAATCGCAGCACATGTTGCAGATCTTGCAAAGGGTTATAAAAGAGCAAGGAAGAGAGACAACAGAATGGCTGAGGCAAGGCGAAATTTTGACTGGGGAACTCAGATTTTACTGTCTTTTGACCCAGAAAAGGTTCGTTTAATGAGGGCTGAAAGACCTCCTGTAGAGGATGAAAGAGTCTGCAGTATGTGTGGAGAGTTCTGTGCAATAAAGATTTCCCGTAAAGCTGTTGAAGATTAAATTTATCCTCCTTCTACTATTGAGAACTCCTTCCACATAAACCAGTTTCCTGTGTCTTGGAGAAAACTGTAAGTTTCAGAAAAAATTTTGTAATGCTGCTCCTCTTCATAAATTAATCTTTCAAAAAGCTTTTTTTCTTTTTCAGTATTTACCTCATTAATAACTTTTTTATAAAACTCTATTCCTTCTTTTTCCATACTCATAGCAATTTTAAATGCTTCAAGTTCGTCTTTCTGAACTTTAATTCTCTCCATCATTTGCTCCTTCATCTCTTCAAAGATTGTTTTTACAGTTTGTATAGGATTTGCCTCTCTTTCTGTAAGACTTAGTCCTTCCATAACTTCTTTTATCATTTTTATATGATTTTTTTCATCCTCAGCAATACTGAGAAACATCTTTTTACCTGCGGGATGGTAGACCTTTTCAGCAGCTTCAGTATAAAATTTCACAGCATCTGTTTCCATTTTTAAAGCAATTTCATAAGATTTCATCAAAGCCTCCTTTATTCATTTTCTGGTTCAAACATATCTTTTGTTGCACCACATACAGGACATGTATAAGACTCTGGAAGATTTTCAAAAGGGGTTCCGGGAGGTATTCCACGCTCAGGTTCTCCTTGAGATGGATCATAAATATATCCACATACACTGCACTTGTACTTTTTCATAGTTGCCTCCTTTGAAATGTAACTATTTAAAAATTATTTTAAATTATTTATCCAAAGCAGTCAAATGTTATAATAATTTATGAAAATTAAAATTATCATTGTCGCCATTCTCCTTTTTATTGCTTTTGTTGCAGGTGCTGGTTTTGCATTATTAAGTGACATGCCATCAGTAAAAGATTTTGAGAAAATTAAAGTTACAAATGGTACCAAGGTTTATGCAGATGATGGAACTTTAATTGGAGAGTTTAAAATTCAGAAAGGCATTTATATTCCTTTAAAACAGATTCCAAAATATCTTATAGATGCAGTGTTGGCTACTGAGGACAGCCGTTTCTGGAAGCATAAAGGAATTGATTATATTGGTATAGGAAGGGCTCTTATTACAGATATCTTTCATATGAGTTTAAAAGAAGGAGGGAGCACTATAACTCAACAGCTTGCAAAAATTATGTTTCTTACACCTGAAAAAACCCTTTCAAGAAAGATTAAAGAAGCTTATCTTGCAATAAAAATTGAGCAGGAGCTAACAAAAGAAAAAATTCTTGAACTGTATCTTAATAATGTTTATTTTGGTCACGGAGCTTACGGAGTTGAGATGGCGTCAAGAATATATTTTGGGAAGTCAGTTCATAGCATAACTCTTTCAGAGGCAGCCTTACTTGCTGGTTTGATAAAAGCGCCAAATGCCTATTCTCCGTATAATGATCTTGTCAGGGCAAAACAGCGTCAGGAAGTTGTTCTTGAAAGAATGGAAAGGGAAGAATTAATTACTCCTCAGGAGAGGAAAAAAGCCTCTAAGGAGCCGATTTATCTGAGTTCTTTAAGGGTTTCCACTGAAAACTATAACTATTTTCTTGAATATATAAGGCGGCAGCTTGAAGAGAACTTTGATGTGGAAAAGATATACAAGGGAAATTTGAGAGTATACACAACTGTTGACCCCAGAGCTCAGTTTGCAGCTCAGAGAGCTTTACAGGAAGGACTGAGAGAGGTTGATAAGAGAATTGGCTGGAGAGGTCCTGCTGGAAGGATATCAATAAAGGAAGAGGAAAAGGAGGAAAATGTTGCTTTCACCCCTTCCCAGGGTGATATAGCAAGAGGCACTGTAGTTTCAGTTACTGCAACTCAGGCTACAGTTAAGGCAAGAGGAGTTAAAGGTAAACTTCTTCTGAATGATGCATCATGGGCAAGCAAGGTGGTTGAACAAAATGGAAAGATTAAAATTCTTAAAAATTTCAGACTTACAGATATTCTTCATCCAGGGGATTTAATAATGGTAAGGTTTAAAAAGGTTGGCAGGGAGATTCTCTTTTCTCTTGAGCAGGAGCCAGAAATAGAAGGAGCTCTTGTAGCTATTGAACCTCAAACAGGATATATAAAAGCAATGGTTGGGGGATACAATTTTCAAAAAGGAGAGTTTAACAGGGCTGTTTATGCTCAGAGACAACCCGGAAGTGCCTTTAAACCATTTGTTTATGCAGCTGCGATTGAAAAGGGATTTACTCCTGAAAGCACTATTTTAGATGAACCTGTAAGTTACAAATCAGGACTCAAGGAGTGGTCTCCGTCAAATTATGATGGAGAGTTCTGGGGGGAGATAACATTGACAATGGCACTTGCATATTCAAGAAATGTTCCAACAGTAAGGCTTGCAGAAACCATAGGAATAGATTCAATTATGAGTGTTGCAAAAAGAGCAGGTATAAACTCACAGATGCCTCCAGATTTAACACTTGCTCTGGGTAGTTTGAGTCTTTCACCACTTGAGCTTACAGCTGCGTATGCCACATTTGCAAATGGAGGCAAAAGAATCAAGCCAATTGCAATAAAGTATGTTACAGATTCTTCAGGGAAAATACTGCTTAAAAATGAACCAGAGATTGAAGATGTGCTTCCACAAGAAGTGGCTGAGACAATAACAGATATGCTTAAGGATGTTATAACTTATGGAACCGGAACAAGAGCAAATATTGGAGGAAATGTGGCAGGCAAAACTGGAACAAGCAATGATTTCAAGGATGCATGGTTTGTTGGATATACTTCTCAGCTTGTGGCAGGTGTATGGGTTGGTTATGATGATATGAGAAAAACTCTCGGGCAGGGAGAAGCAGGAGGAAGAGTTTCAGCTCCAATATGGGCTCGCTTTATGAAAGAGGCTATAGCACAGATACAAACTAAAGATTTAAAAGTTCAAAAGCAGCAAGGAGAGAAAAATGAGAATTAAAGGTTTTATTGTTTTATTCTTAATTGTTTTTTTATTTTTTTCTGTTTATAGTTTTGCTGAAGAAAGGGTAAGCAAGGAAACCCAGATCTGTCTTGGATGTCATAAGGTTGTTACTCCAGGAATAGTAAGTGATTGGAAAAACTCAAAACATTCAATTAAAAACTTTACTGGATGTGCAGAATGTCATGTTACAAATATCTCTCGTATTGATAGTTTTGACCACAATGGATTCAAAATTCATACTGTTGTTACCCCGTCTGATTGCGCTGGATGCCATCCTGAGGAATCAGATCAATACACTAAAAATATGATGTCCTATGCTTATGGCAATCTTGTCAATAATCCCATTTATAAAGATCTGATGAACACAATTAATGGAATTTACAGTGCTCTTACTGAGGAGGATTCCTGTCTTTCCTGCCATGGTACAAAGATTGAAGTAAAGGAATTAAAGGAGAGAGAAACCATGATGGGAGCTATGAAGTTCCCAGTGATTAAAGGCTGGCCCAATACAGGAGTTGGGCGTTTAAATCCTGATGGTTCAAAGGGTTCATGCTCAGCATGTCACACAAGGCATAGTTTTTCTGTTGAAATAGCAAGAAAGCCAGAAACCTGCTCAACATGTCACAAAGGACCTGATGTGCCTGCATACAAGGTTTATACAGTCAGTAAACACGGGAAAATATATTCCTCAAAGAAGGAAAAGTGGAATTTTGAAACCACACCATGGAAAGCAGGTATAGATTTTAGTTCTCCTACATGTGCTGTTTGCCATGTAAGTCAGATTAATGTAAATGGACAGGTTATAGTTAAAAGAACTCATCAGATGAATGATAGACTTGCCCACAGACTTTTCGGTGTTCCATATGCTACAGCTCATCCAAAATCTCCTGATACAACAATTGCAAAAAATAAAGCAGGTTTGCCTCTTTTTTCAGAACTTTCAGGACAACCTGTTACTGAGTATTTGATTGATGAAAATGAGCAGAAAAAAAGAATCAGTAAAATGAAATTGGTTTGTTCTGTCTGTCATGCCAGTTCATTTATAGATGGACATTTTTCAAGACTTGATGAATCAATAAAAACCACAAATGATATGACTCTTCAGGCAACAGGTCTGCTACTTGATGCCTGGAAGAGAGGGCTTGCAAATAAAAAGGACAGTCTGTTTAATGAAACAATAGAAAGCTTGTGGACTGAACAGTGGCTTTTTTACGCAAACTCTGTAAGATTTGCATCAGCTATGGGTGGAGCAGATTATGGTGTATTTGATAATGGTAGATGGAATTTATCAAGAAATATTCAGAAAATGAGTGATTGGATAAAATTCTTAGAGAAAAAGAAAAAATAGTATGAATATTTTAGTCTTCGGTCTTGGTTCTTTGGGAACTGTTTTTGCAGCTTGCCTTAAGGCAGCTGGACACAGAGTTTATGGAATAACAAAGGAAAAATATATAGAAAAATTTAAGAATAATACATTAAAGATAAAAGGACTATTTGGTGAAAAGGAAACTCAACTTGATGGTATTTTTACATCTGTTGAAGAGTCAAAAAACCTGAAAATTGACCTCATCATTGTTTCTGTAAAAGCCTATGATACCGAGGCAGCAATATCCCAGATAAAACCATTTTTAAATGATGCGATGGTTTTGCTTGCACAGAATGGATATGGCAATTATGAAATAGCGACCTCTTTACTTGACAGAGAAAGGGTAATTCTTTCACGGATAATATTTGGAGCAAAGCTTATTGAGACAGGATTTTCTGAAGTAACAGTTTTTGGAGATGAAGTTATCATCGGACAACCTGATAGAACTATAGATGAAACAAAATTGAAAGAAATAGCCAAAGTTTTTACTGATGCAGGAATTCCAACAGCAGTATCTAAGAATGTCTATACAATTCTCTGGGATAAGATTATATATAATTCAGCTCTGAATCCTCTTGGAGCAATCCTTGAATGCACCTATGGGAGGCTTGCGGAGAATGAAGAGACGAAATTTATAATGAATAAAATAATTAAAGAGATTTTTGATGTAACTGAGGCAAAAGGAATAAAACTTAACTGGAAGTCTGCTGAAGATTATATCAGATACTTTTATGAAAAGCTTGTTCCACCAACAGCAGAGCATTTTCCCTCAATGTATTATGATATAAAACAGGGTAAAAAAACTGAGATAGATGCATTAAATGGAGCAGTTGTAAGACTTGCTAAAGAAGCTGGCATCTCCGCATCTGTGAATGAAACCATTACAAACATTATAAAGGCAAAAGAGAAGCTGAAAAGTGATTGACTATATTTTTAATCCATCTTCAATTGCTGTAATTGGTGCTTCCGCAGAGGAAAAAAAAGTTGGATATGCAATTTTGAAAAATCTTATAAATAGTTTCACGGGCAAAGTATATCCTGTAAATCCCGCAAGAGCTGAGATACTTTCTCTTAAATGTTTCCCCTCTGTATCAGCAATACCTGACAGGGTTGACCTCGCAGTTATTGTAATTCCTGCAAAAGCAGTTGCAGAGGCTCTTAAGGATTGTGCTGGTGCAGGAGTTAAGGGTGTTATTATTATCTCAGCAGGTTTTAAAGAGGTTGGAGGAGACGGTGTACAAAGACAAAGAGAGATTACAGAGATTGTAAAAGTATCAGGAATAAGAATGGTCGGGCCAAACTGTCTTGGAGTGATGAATACCAAGAATAAAATGAATGCTTCATTTGCAGCATCACTGCCTCCAGAGGGAAGGGTTGCATTTTTTTCACAATCAGGAGCTTTAGGCGTTGCGATTATTGACTGGGCACTGCAGAACAATTTTGGATTTTCAAAATTTGTAAGTTTCGGCAACAAGGCGGATTTAAATGAAACAGACTTTCTTGAATATTTTGCAAATGACAATGACACAGATGTAATCTTAGGTTACATTGAAGATGTTGTAGATGGAAAAAGATTTCTTGAAGTTGCAAGAAAAGTCACAAAAATAAAGCCTGTAATAATAATTAAGTCGGGTTCTACAGAAGCTGGTGCAAGAGCAGCATCTTCACATACAGGTGCTCTTGCTGGTTCAGATAAGGCATTTACAGAAGCTTTTAGAAAAACAGGAATAATCAGGGCTTACAGTATTCAGGAACTTTTTGATACAGCTGAGATGTTTATTTCAAGAAAGTTTCCAAAGGGTAAAAGACTTCTTATTGTTACAAATGCTGGTGGACCGGGGATAATTGCAGCAGATACTGCTGATAAACTCGGGATAAAACTTGATCCGATGAGCAGAACATCAATTGATGTTATAGCTGAAAAACTTCCCGCAACTGCATCATTATATAATCCTGTTGATATAATTGGAGATGCTACCTCGGAAAGATACAAGATTGTACTTGAACAAGCTGTTAAGGATACAGCTGTAGAAGGAGTCTGTGTAATTCTTACTCCTCAGGCAATGACAGATGTTGAAAACATTGCCAGTGTTGTTATTTCCTCATCTGAGAACACGGATAAACCAGTTTTTGCGGTATTTATAGGTGGGCAGACAGTAAAAAAAGCTACTGAAAGGCTCAAAGAATCAAAAATTCCATGTTTTACCGATCCTTCAGTTGCAATCAATGCCTATGGGAAACTGATTGAGTTTGTGGAGATGAAAAATAAAAAAATCTCTGATGAGGTTAAAGTGGAGATACCTGAAGAAAACATTGAAAAAGCATCAAGGATTATTAATGATTTACAATCACAGGGAATTTCAGAGATAGGTGGAGAGGAGGCAATACAGATACTTTCACTTTATGGATTTAATTTCCCTGAAAGAGCTCTTGCCAGAACACCAATGGAAGCTGTTGCAATTGCTGAAAGAATCGGATATCCTGTTGTTATGAAAGTTTCTTCGCCTCATATTCTTCATAAAACAGATGTTGGAGGAGTAAAGATCAATCTTACAAGTGAAAGAGCTGTTTACAATGCATTTGTTGAAATTACAACAAATGTTAAAAGAGTTATGCCTGATGCATATATAGAAGGTGTGATGGTTTATGAAATGGTTACAGGGGGCAAGGAGGTTATAATTGGTGTAACATATGATAAAACTTTCGGACATATGATAATGTTCGGACTCGGTGGAATTTATGTTGAAGTATTGAAAGATGTTTCTTTTAGAATAGTTCCTGTATCCGAGCAGGAGGCTTTTGAGATGATAAATGAGATAAGAGGTGCAAAAATTCTTGATGGAGTGAGGGGTGAAAAACCTTATGATAAGGCAGATATTGCAAACTGTATTATGAAACTTTCAAGGCTTGTTTGTGATTTTCCTATTATTAAAGAGATAGATGTTAATCCTTATGTGGTCATGTATAATGGAGGCATTGGACTTGATGCCAGGATAATAATATAGCATTAAAAGCATGGAGGAAAAAAATGATTCCAGTTTTTATAATATCAAATCGTGCATTTACAGGAAAAAACTTTTTTGCTCTGGGGCTGGCACTCACACTTAAAGACAGAGGTTACAAAGTTGGTTATATAAGACCTCTTGGAAGAATTCCCTTTAAAAAAGGTGAGGAAATATTTGATGAAGAAGCAGTTTTTATAAAAGAAATGCTCGGGCTTGAAGAACCATTAAGTGTGATATCTCCATTCGTTTTTACATATGAGACACAGTACAGGCTTCTTGAAGGAACGGATTTGAAGATAAAGGAGAAGGTTATTGCTTCCTTTTCAAAACAGGGAAATAAAGATTTTGTTTTGGTTGTCGGTCCAAACAATGTATTTGAGGGTTTAACATTCGGTATTGATGCATTTAGTCTTGTAAATGAGACAGGTGGGAAAGTTATATCAATTCAGCACTGGGATAGTGAACTTGCCATGGATGATATATTTGGCATAAGAAAAATAAGCGGTGATAAATTTATTGGTGCAGTTATAAATAAAGTTCCTCCTGAGCAGTTTCATCATGTTAAAGAAAAGGTTGTCCCATTTATTGAAGGAAAAGGTATAAAGGTTTTAGGAGTCTTCAAAAAGGATAAGTTTCTTGAGGCAGTTACAGTAAGAAGGCTTATGGAAGCGGTGAATGGTGGACTGGTATGCTGTGAGGATAAACTTGATGAGTTTGTTGAGAATCTTTCTATTGGAGCAATGGATCCTGAATCGGCACTGTCATTTTTCTTAAGAATTCCAAATAAAGCTGTAATTACAGGTATTCATAGAACAGACATCCAGATAGTAGCAATGGAAACATCAACAAAGTGTCTGATACTAACAGGTGGAATGCATGTTAATGAAACAGTTGCAGGAATTGCACGGGCAAGAGGTATTCCAATTATTGTTACTCCTGTTGACACATTTACAGCTGTGGATAGAATGGAAAAACTAATGGGAAAGGCAGTTATAAGAGAAAAGGACAAGGCAATGAAAGCAAAGGAAGTGGTAAGTAATGAATTTGATATAGAAGAATTTTTAAGAAGGAGCAGACAATGAAAGAAGTGAGTGAGGAGGCATTATTTGAAAAAGCAAATATACTTGTTGAAGCCCTTCCTTATATAAGGAAGTTTTACGGGAAGACATTTGTTATAAAATACGGTGGAGCAGCACAGAAAGATGCAATGCTCAAAGAGACTTTTGCTCAGGATATTGTTTTACTCAGTTTTATAGGTATAAAGCCTGTAGTTGTTCATGGAGGAGGTCCAAAGATTACAGAATTTATGAAAAAAATTGGTAAAGAGCCGCAATTTATTCATGGTTACAGGGTTACTGATAAAGAGACTGTAGAGATCGTTGAGATGATTCTTGGAGGTTTAATAAATAAGGAAATTGTTCAATTGATAAACTCACATGGAGGGAAGGCTGTTGGACTTACAGGAAAAGATGCTAACTTATTAAAGACAGAAAAAAAATATATAAAAATTAACAATGAGGAAATTGATATAGGATTTGTGGGAGAAATTAAGGAAGTGTGTGCTCAGGTGCTTGAAGGGCTGCAGGATAAAGGATTTATTCCAGTTGTGGCTCCTGTGGGTTTTGATGAAAAAGGTCAGACTTATAATATAAATGCTGATACAGTTGCCTCAGCAATTGCGGTAGCTTTAAAAGCTGAAAAATTAATAATTTTGACAGATGTAAAGGGAATAATAGCAGAGGATGGCAGCCTGCCGTCAACTCTCAATATTGATGAGGCTTTGAAATTGATAGAGGAAGATGTTATAACTGGCGGCATGATTCCAAAAGTTTATTCCTGTATCAATGCACTTAAGGGAGGTGTAAGAAAGACACACATAATAGATGGTAGGATTGCTCACAGTTTGATTCTTGAAATATTTACTAAAAAGGGAGTTGGAACAGAAATTATTTTTTAATCAATGAGTGATAGGAGGCTATGTATTCAATATGCTGAAATTTTTCCCTCTACTTTAATAACTCTTTCAGCCGAGGATAGAAAATATCTTTTCAAAGTTTTGAGATACTCTGCAGGAGATACTCTTTCTGTTATAGATGGTAAAGGAAAAATTTACAGAGCAAGAGTAATTGATAAAAAGACACTTGAGATTCTTTATGAAGAAAAGCGTTATCAAGAGGATATTTTTTCAATATTTCTCTGTCAGGGGCTTCTTAAAGGTGGGAGGATGGAAATGGTAATTCAGAAAACAACAGAGATAGGGGTAAAAAAAATAATTCCCTTTGTAAGTGAAAGGTGCATAATAAAACATACCCGTAAAATTGAAAGATGGAAAAAAATTGCCAAAGAAGCCACAGAGCAGTCAGGAGGTATTACTGTTCCTGAAATAAATGAAATAGTTAATTTTTCTGATTTGATAAAGCAGGTAGAAAATGGTATTCTTTTTTGGGAAAATTCAGAAGCTTCCCTGATGCGGGCAGTTTTGGAATTAACTCCTGACAGCCCCATATTTTTATTTATCGGACCTGAAGGAGGATTTAGCCCGAAGGAGGTTCAGCTTGCAGAAAAAAGAGGGATGAAGATTGTTTCTCTTGGTAAAAGAATTTTAAGGGCTGAGACCGCATCAATTGTTTCACTTGCTCTGGTAAATTTTTTGCTTCAGGTAAAGCTTGGAAAAATAAAATTGTGATATAATTAATTAAATAATGACATCAAAGGAAAAGGCTTTAAAAATAGCAAATCTTCTGCATGATAAAAAGGCACAGGACATAAAAATTCTTGAGCTCAAAGAGCTTACCATAATTACAGACTATTTTGTTATCTGCTCAGCTGAAAACACGACACAGGTTAAGGCTTTAACCGAGTATGTGGAAGACAGGATGGATTCAGAAGGCTTTACTCCATACGGAATAGAGGGATTTCTTTATGCTCACTGGGTTTTGATGGATTATGGAGATGTAATTGTCCATGTATTTCTTGAAGAAACAAGGCGTTACTATGATCTGGAGCGATTCTGGCTTGATGCTCCAAGAATTCCTTTTTCTGACACTACCTCAGATAAAACCCGCGCAGTGTATAAATAAAGTGTCCTGTTACTGTTAGACTGTCTTTTTGCCATTCATCAGGCAGTGGCCAGAAAGGCTGTGCATCCCTGAGAGCCTGCATTGCTGCATCATCAAGCATTCTGTAACCGGAGGTTCTTAAAAGTTCTATTGAAATGAGTCTGCCTTTTTTATCAATTGTGAATTTTATGTAAAGATCACCATATATGCCCCGCATTGCAGCCTGTGGAGGATACTGCCAGACTCTTTCTATTTTTTCTTTGAGTCTTTCAAGGTATCCCCAATCATTGAATTCTTTTGCAGAAAAGGTCAATCCCCTTGATGTCTGGAGTTCCTCAGGTTTTTCAGTTTTTTTTGATAATCTTGCGATAACATCTCTGTCAAAAATGTCAGGATTCTGTTTTTGATAAGTTTTTGAAAAATCTTTTATTGATTTTGGGGATTCTGCGGTTGTTTCATTTTGCTCATTTTGTTTCTTTACATTTTCATATTGTTTTTCTGTATTTGCATAACTTTGATTTCCCTTTGGAATAGCTGACAAATATTTTGGCTGTTTTGAATCTTTTATAGGAGGAAGCCTTCCAAGACTTCTATGTGGAGTTGTTTCAGGTGGAGTTAGTTCAGGTAACTTTTGAGCTAATGGAACAATTATAACAGATACAGGCTCTTTTGATATCTTTTCAGTATTAAACTGCTCAATAATGATACTGATCAAAAATAACAGAATATGAAAAATGCAGGAGTAAATTAAAGCCCTTTTCACAATTTTATTTTAGCTTAAAGATGGCGATTCTTGAAATAATGCCTGCAAATGCCTTTAAATAAAGAGGGATAAGCTCTCCACCGTGTTTTTTTCTCAGCCACAGAGCCATTGCAAGTTCCTGTACAGAGTTGTCTCTGTGTACATTTAACCATCTATCCATTTTTTTATCACTGCCAAACATGAAATCCTGAAATTTTTTCATCATGATAAATTGATTAAGAAATTTTTCATTCCATAATTTCTCATAAAGTTTGAGATTTCTCTGTTTTATAGCCTCTACTGCAAACTGAGCAGATTTCATAGCATAGTATATTCCCTCAAATGATACAGGCATTACTGTTCCCAAAGCATCACCACAGAATAAAATATTTTCTTTATAAAATCTTTTTCTTCTCCATCTCGGAATTTTATAAGCCCTTAATTTAAAGTTATCAGTGTTTATTTTTTCATCAAATCTCTTTTTAAGAAAGTTTTGAATAAAGTTTTTTAACTTACATACATCCTCTGCACCTGTTCCTACTGATAGATAATCTACTGCAGGGAAAACCCATGAATAAAAAAATGAAGCATGAGAGCTTCCGAACCAGAACTCGCATGTATCCCTGTTTTCAGACATATTTTCTGGAACATGGAGGCTTACTGTCCAGAAATAATCAGGTCTTGAAACTCCTGTTATCTTACAAACTCTGGAATTAACCCCATCAGCAGCGATAATATATCTGCATGTAATTTTTTCTGTCTCGTTAGACCTTTTTCTTATCAGAGCTCGGTATTTTTTATTGTAGTTTTCTATATTTATTAACTCAGCTTCAATAAGTTTTACTCCTTTTTTTTCAGCAAGACCTCTCAAAAAAGGGTCTAACAAAGAGCGACTAAAAATAAAAATCTCATCAGGTTTTAATTCCACCTCTATAGGTTCTGAAAAAGGAGGAAATATTTTAACTTTTTTAATCCTGTTAAACGGAATTTGGATTTCATTGAGAAGATCAAAATCTTTAAGCCCTGCAGATGGAATTCCTCCTCCGCAGGGTTTATTAAAATATAAGTTTTTTTCAATTAATACTGTATCTATGCCTTCCTTTGCAAGAAGCCTTGCAGCGGTGCTACCAGCTGGTCCACCACCAACAACTAAAACTTCACACTGCATCCTTACTGTTTTTTAGTAACAACCAGAACAGGACACGGTGCATTTCTTATAACTCTTTGTGTTGTGCTACCAACAAAAAATCTTTCAACTCCACTTCTTGGCAGAGTTCCTATAATTATCAGATCCAGATCATTTTCCTTTGCAAATTTTATAATTTCTTCATAAGGAATTCCTTTTTTAACCACTGTCTCAATATTTTTTAGATCCTCTCTCTGTTCAATACCAAAAGATTCAAGATTTTTCTTAGCGTGTGCCTCAAGATCTTTATAAAGCTCGGTCAGAGAAGGATGAGGAATGTGGAGATTTGATGCCTTTTCAATATCATAAATAACATGAAGTAAATACAGTTTTGCATTAAATAACTTTGCAAGGTCAACTGCATAGGAAAGAGCATGCAATGACTCATCTGAAAAATCTGTTGGTAAAAGAATTTTTTGAAACTTCATAACAACCTCCTAATTTTTTATGTTTTTTAAGTATACCAATCTCATTCCTTCAATTACAAGATGTTTATTTATAAAATATTTTCTCTTCATATATTTCGACAATAGCTCAGAATATCCACCAGTTAAAACAGTGATAAGTCTTAGATTTATTTCTTTTTCAATTTCTTGTAGTATTCCCTCAATACCGCGGGCTGTTCCAAGAACTATACCGCTGAGGATTGCTGAATGGGTATCTTTTCCGAGAGCAACCACGGTTTTATTTATATCTACAACAGGTAAACAGGCTGTCTTTTCAGATAAAGCAATATTCATTGTATTAATACCGGGCATTATTGAGCCGCCAATGATTTCTCCTTTTTTTGTAACCACGGTGATTGTAGTAGCTGTTCCTGCATCAATAACTGCAAGATTATCCCTGAAATTTTCATAAGCAGCAACAGCACATGCAAGTCTGTCAACTCCAAAGGTTTCCGGATGATAAAGTTTTAGCGTTAATCCAGTATAAGTTTTGTAGTTCAAAAAAATAATTTTTTTACAGAGGCTTTCAAGTATTGCTGAAAATTCATTTGCAACTTCTGGGACAACAGAGCATACTATGCAGTCCATTTCATTTTTGAGAGATAGATTTTTAAGCTTGTTTTTACATTTTAAAACCTCTTTTGTTTCAAATGAAGATAATGTAAAATTAGGAGCATCAGGATTCTGAAAAAAAGCAAGATTTATTGTGGAATTTCCAATTTTTATACAGAGTAACATTATTTTGCTCTAAGTAAGGTAACATCACCCGCACAGATTTTTTCATATGTTCCATCACTTAACTTGACAATTAACCTGCCTTCTTCATCTATTGCTTCTGCAGTGCCTCTAAGTTCTTTATCTGTCAAAATAATCTTAACCTGCCTTCCCATAGTTCCACTTAACTGCATCCATCTGTCAATAATTGTTTTTCTCTGTCTTTTTTCAAGAAGCTGATACCATCTATCAAATTCTTTGATTATTTCAAGTGCGACAAGACTTCTTGAATAGTCTTCTCCTTTGTATATTTTTAAAGATGTGGCGATTTCTTTAATCTCTTCAGGAATATCATTTTCAGTCATGTTTACATTGATTCCTATGCCAACAACTGCAGATTTTATTCTTTCTCCTTCAATTTTTACCTCTGTAAGGATACCTCCAACTTTTTTGTCCTCAATGAGCATGTCGTTTGGCCATTTAATTAATACAGGAATATCTGTTAGCCTTCTGAGGGCAGTTGTGCACGCTACAGCAGAGGTAAGAGTAAGAAGAGTAGCAAACTTTGGTGGTATAGTTGGCTTTATAGCCACGCTCATGTAAAGGTTTTTTCCTGCAGGTGAAATCCATGTCCTGCCAAGTCTTCCTTTTCCTTTTGTTTGTCTATCTGCTATCACAACAGTTCCTGATGGATATCCTTTTTTTAAAAGCTCATTTGCGATGCTGTTTGTTGATTCTACTTCATCATAAATTAATATTTCCTTACCAATTTCAACTGTTTTTGAAGACAGTATCTTTTTTAATTCTTCAGTTGTGAATTCCATTTTTTACCTCTCAGGTTTAAGAATTACCACATTTATTTTACCTTTCAGTTTTTCTGCAAAGTACTGGGCATCCTTTTCAGAACCAACAATACTTCCGTAATGCATAGGAATTGCGATTTTTGGTTTTATATCAAGTGCAGCCTGGACAGCTTCTTCAGCAGTCATAACATAAGTTCCTGAAACTGGTAGTAAAGCAATATCAATATCTTTAAAAGTTTTCATCTCTGGAATATAATCTGTATCTCCTGCAAGATATATTCTTTTGCCCATCACTTTGAAAATATATCCCACCCATCCATTTTCCTTTGGGTGAAATTTTTTGTTTGTGTTGTATGATGGTACAGCTTCTATTTCTATACCTTCCACATTGATTTTATCTCCGGGTTTGACAATAACTTCTTTTGCTTTAATTTTCCCTGAGCAATCAGGAGTTAAAACCACAACAGTTTGAGGCCCTAAAAGTTTTTTAATATCTTCAGGGCTGAAATGATCATAATGTTCATGGGTAATAAGAATGATGTCTGCCTCGTCAGGATTTTTGATCTGAAAAGGGTCGGTATATATAACTTTTTCGCCAGTGATTTTAAAAGTGTCATGTCCAAGCCATTTGATATTTTCTACCATAATACACCCCCATATAAGTTTTACTGAATATATATTACTAAATTTTTAACATTGTTAACAATTTGACTTTTTTCAATGGTTTTTATTAAGTTAAACAATATCGGGGCGTAGCGCAGACTGGATAGCGCACCTGCCTTGGGAGCAGGGGGTCGGTGGTTCAAATCCACTCGCCCCGATTGGATTTCAAGGGTTTGAGATAAGAATTATTTCAAAAGCCAATGAAGATGGGCTCCGTTAAAAAATAAAAAATGCAGGTGCTGATGGAGTAATTCTGCCAATGTTTATAGGAGGGTTCAGAATGGCTTCAGAGATGATAAGGCCTACTGCTGTTAATTTTCTTAATGAAATTTAAAAAAACAGATCAAATAATTTCTTTAATCCAGCTCAGGATGAAAGTATAAATGCAGGAGATTCTATTGATAATCACATTGCTTTTTTTGTATTTTATATTAAAATTTTAAAAAATTTGTTATAAAAAGAACTTTTTGGAAGAAAAATGAAAGTAAAGTTATGTAAATTCTTTTCAAAAAAAGACAATAAAGATGCCTAATCCTTTATCTCAAATTTCATCACTATTAGACCTTTTTGGTAAAGAAATAAAAATCCTTCCTGCCACAGGTGGAGCAGTTGAAGGGGGCATTAATAGTGGTTGCAAAAATGTCAAATCTAACTCGTGAAATAGACTACTTATCCCTGTGTTTCAGGAATTCGTATGGGTATCGAGAATCACATAGAAAATTAGGGATTGGGCAGAGGCTTTTAAAAATAATAATATTAATTATTAATGTAAAAGAAATCAAAAATGAGGCTTAAACTAAAATTTAATCATCCTAATAAACCCCTCATTACCCTTCCATGCCATTACAATGAAATCATTCAGGGATTTATTTATCGGCATCTTGACAGCTGGCTTTCAGAGAAAATCCATGAACAGGGATTTAAAGACCCTGAGACAGAGAGAAAACTTAAATTTTTCACTTTTTCAAGACTTATTCCAGAAGAAAAAGCATATGTCAGGGATGGTAGGATTAATCTCTACGGAACTGTAAAACTTATTGTATCATCACCTATTCAAGATTTTATACAATCCTTTGCAATGAACTTAATGAAAACTCACAGATTAAGACTGGGAAGTGAAGATTTAGTTTTATCATCCGTTGAGGTAGAAGGATTGCCTCAGTATCAGGAAAAAATCTATGTAAGAACTCTCTCTCCGATAACAGTTTACAGCACCCTTGAAAAAGCAGATGGGAAGAAGAAAACCTACTATTACAGTCCCTTTGAAAATGAGTTTGAAGATTTATTAATTAAAAACCTGCAGCGAAAGCTAAGAACATGGGCAGGCTCTACAGTATTTTCAGGCTCTATCAAGCCTTACAAAGTCAGCTCAAGAGATCAGCGAATTGTGATTTATAAAAAAACAGTAATAAAAGGATGGGACGGAGTGTTCGAACTTAATCTGCCTGAGGAGCTTTTTAATATAGCCTTTGAAGCAGGTCTCGGAGCAAAAAACTCCCTTGGTTTTGGCTGTGTGGAGGTGTGGAGATGAGTAATTTTAAGATATAATACTTTGGTAAAGGGTTATGATAACAGCACTTTATAAATGGGCAAAATATATAACTAAGAAGGATAAGATAGAAGTAGAACCCCAAAAATTTAATGATTTAATCCAAAAATTAATAGATGGAACTTGTAAGGAAGAAGAATTATAT